>JAIQGB010000505.1 GCA_020072905.1 Terriglobia bacterium
GCGCGTTGAGCGTCAACGCCGTAATTAGACTCAACATCATGATCCGTATCATTGCAATCCTTACCCCCTCTGAGTGCTTATCGCAAGCGCGCGACCGGTGCTGCGCTCACGTTCGCAGCCGCTCGGTGATTCCTGTCGCAGCCCGAACTTGGTGCAGCCGAGGCGAGATTGTAACGCCGGAAGACCCGAACTGTTGCCCTGAATATCGCTTCCTTGCGCGCAGTCGGGCGTTTGCAGGCTGCCGTGTTTGGGGTAGACTGTCGCCGCTCTAAAAACCCTTCGGACCTCAGGAGGCGTCCTGTGGCGCGTCGCAAAGAGATTATCGTTGGTGTCGACATGGGTGGGACCAGCCTGCGGGCGCTGGTCGTCAATGAAGAGAACAGGATTCTGGCGGTGGAAAAGACCCCGACCAAGCGCGACCAGGACCCCGAGAATCTGATCGAGGATATCGCCGCGGAGGTGGAGGACGCGGTGGAATCGGCGGGCCTGCGGCGCAACGAAGCGGTGGATTCCTCCTCAGGCCTGGTGCACGCCGCGCCGAATCTTGGCTGGAAGGACGTCAGGCTCGGCCCGAAGTTGAGCGCCTTGTTGGGCGTGCCGGTACTGGTCGAAAACGATGTGAACGCAGGCGTGGTCGGCGAGCACGCGCTGGGCGCCGGCCGCGGGGTGCAGGAACTGGTCGGAATCTTTGTGGGCACGGGAATCGGCGGAGGAATCATTTCCCGCGGGGAGCTCTACGAAGGGTGCCGCGGCGCCGCAGGTGAAATCGGCCACATGGTGCTGGAAGTGGATGGGCCGCGCTGCGGGTGCGGCAAGCGCGGCTGCGCCGAGGCGCTCGCCAGCCGCACGGCGATGGAGCGCGAAGTCCGGGCGGCGATTAAGGAGGGCGCCAAGAGCTGCGTTCTCGACATCATGAAGGAGCGCCACAAGGAGCGCATGACGAGCAGCATCATCGTGCGGGCACTCAAAAACAAGGACCGCGTAATGCGGGGAGTATTGCGGCGCACGGAGTATTACCTGGGGATTCTGGTTGCCAGTGTGGTCAACCTGATGGACCCCGAGTGTGTGGTGATCGGCGGGGGCGTGGCCGAGCGTCTGCAGGAGGAATTTGTGGGCCCCATCCGCAAGACCGCGCGCAAATATTACCTTTCCCAACGCGATGCCGCGCGCATCAAGATCGTGCCCGCCCAGCTTGGCGACAACGCCGGCGCTCTCGGCGCCGTGGTGCTGGCGCGGAAACGGCTCCATCTTGCTCGATAGGAATGGAGGCGGGGCTAGCGGGCCAAGACGCTGGCGCGAAGGCCCAACGCCATTGCGACAATCCCCTCGCGGGCCGATAGTCGAATGAGTATGCCGTGGGAGGGGCTGCGATGTTGCCCGCCGCTCTCTTGTTCTTTTCGAGCCTGCCTTTCCAGCAAAAGAACCCACAACCCGTTGTGCCTACCGAAGGCCCGGCGCGTTGAGCCCCGGCCGGTTCTTGCGGTACTATCCGGGAAGGCGAGCCGCCTATGCAACGTCAGGATTACGCGCGCATCGGCTTTGTTGTCGTTTTGCTGGTCGTGGTCTATTACGTTTTTCGGATCTTCAAGCCGTTCCTCGGTGGGTTGGTGTGGGCGGCGGTTCTGGCCACGGTCTTCCATCCTGTCTATGATCGTCTGGCGCGCTGGTTGAAACGGCCGTCGCTGGCGAGCGCGTTGGCCTGCGTGCTGCTCATCGTGATGATCATCCTGCCCGTGATCGTGATCTTTATCCTCCTAGCGAGCGAATCCGTACAAGCCTATCGGGTGGTCGAGGCGAAACTCCAGAGCGGGAACGTCAGCGGCCTGGAATGGCTGCGGCAAACGGCGGCTTACCTCTGGCTGCGTGGCAAAATACTGGCGCTCGGTCTGCCGGAACCCGACCTGAGTCAGGCCGCGGTTCAGAGCGTGCGGTCGGTCAGCCAGTTTCTGGTGCGGCACAGTTCCGATATCTTCTCGGGTTTCGCGCGGTTTGCGTTCAATTTCCTGGTGATGATTCTGGGCGCATATTACATGTTCCTGAGCGGACCGAAGATTCTCGCCGAAATCCGCCGTCTTAGCCCGCTGCGCCGCGAACACGAGCAGGCGATTCTTAACAAGTTCCAGGAGATCACCGTCGCGACCTTTGAAGGTAACCTGCTCACCGCGCTTTTGCAGGGCACGGCGGGCGGCTTGGTTTTTTTCTTTTTCGGCCTGGTTTGCAAAATGCAGTCTTTGTCGGGGTGATGGGGGGCGTCGGGGTCTTCGGATTTCTCGGCTTGGTGCTCGGCCCGCTGATGATCGCCATCCTGCTCGCGCTCATCGAAATCTACAAAGTGGAGTTCCGCAGCGAACTCAGCGAAAAACTCTCTCCCTGAAGTTTTCAGCCAAGGACAAGTCAACGCCTCCGGCGGGCCATGGCGAGAGTCGGCTTTGCAGCGGGGTCGGAGGTGCGCCCCGGCGGGAGAATCGTCGCCTTCCGTCAGAGAGATTCCATGAAAACCAGGTAGGACGAACCCCAGAGGTGGGTGGGGATGGAGCCGCGCGGCTGCGAGGTGACGATGATGTTGAAGCCACGGGCGGCGGAGGCCACGCGCGCCAGCGGATTGTCGTGCGCATCGGCCGGGCCGAGTTTCGGCTCGATCAGCGCCAGCGATTCGAGGATCGGGTAGATGATTTCGCCCGCACTCGTCATGGGCGTTTCCAGGCCGTCGCAGACGAACTCGAGCTGAGCGTCAATCTCGTAAAAATGCCAGGCGAGGCAGGCGCAGAAGTTCACGCCCTTCTCGAACTGCGCCAGCCCCTTCTCGTCGCCCTTGGGCAGGCGGGCATCGAAGACCAGCACCACGCGCCGCTCGTCCTCACGCGTGAACTCGCGCACCTTGAGCTGCTGCGCCCTGGCACTGACTTTCCAATCCACGTGCCGCGCCGAGTCGCCTTCCTGGAAATCGCGGATGGCATAGAGATCGTGGCCACGCCCTTTGAAAAAGCTCTCCACCTCGCCGGAGATGAGCGGCAGGATTTCGTAAAACTCTTCGGTGGGCTGGACGTTGGGCAGGACGAGAATCTCCCGCCGCACCGCCACCTCGCGGGACTTGCGCAGGAATCCGAACGGAAACTTTGTGCTGACGCGGAAGCCTTCCTCCGTGTAGCGGCCGCGACGCGGAAAAGCGAGCTCGACGTGCTGCGTCACCGACGACCGCCGGGGGACGAAAGGCACGTAGACCGGCTCATCCAGAATGTGCCGCGGCTTTTCCGAAGCGGGCTGCGCCGGCTTGCCTTTCCTGCGTTTTTCCTTGTCCGCACGGGC
>JAIQGB010000171.1 GCA_020072905.1 Terriglobia bacterium
GGAGACGGCTCCCCAAACCGAAGTGCTCATCCTCACCATGCATAAGTCTGAACAGATGCTGCGGGAAGCGGTGAAGGCGGGAGCCCGAGGCTATGTGCTGAAGTCCGACGCGAGCCGCGACCTAGTCAGAGCCGTAGAGGCGCTGTCGAGGCATGGGACTTTCTTGAGGTCCGGCCCGGGGGAACCGTTCTCGAAAGTGGCTTGAAAGTCGGTAGGTGGGATCGTGAAATCGCAACGCCCGATAGGAAGGGCGACCTGCCAGGCTGATGAAAAACCCTTACAACAATATCCTCCTGAGCGGAGCGAGGGATCGGCTATGTTTGTCTTCAACAAGGACCAGCAGATGCCTCACAGCGCTTGGCATGACAGATACCCTATTCATCAGCCTGCTAGAATCATCGAGGAACAATTCGCTTCATTTTGGGGTTGACTTGCGATAGAGTAGGTTCAGCGTTGGGGATATACAGGGGAATCGCGATCGCATATAGACTACATGGATAAGACCTCTCAGGTGGTTCGCATCCTGATTGCGGACGACCATCAAATCTATCGGATTGGTCTGCGCCGGGTGCTGGAGGCCGAGCCAGGATTCCGGGTGGTGGGCGAGGCCGCCGACGGTGAGCAGGCCATCCAGTTGGCCAGGCAACTCAACCCCCACATCCTCTTATTGGACCTCGCCATGCCCCGCCGGACGGGCATCGAAGCCTTGCGCGAGTTGGCAACCGCTACTGTCCCCGTGCGCACCATCCTGCTGACGGCTGCCATCGAGCCCCCCCAGGTCGTCGAGGCACTTCAGCTTGGAGCGCGTGGCGTCGTCCTGAAAAGCGTGGGGGCCGCGCAATTGCTGATTAAAAGCATCCGCGCCGTCATGGCGGGCCAGTACTGGGTCGGTCACGAGAGCGTAACTGACTTGGTGAAAGCTCTCCGTGACTTCATGCCTCGGGAGTTGGAGGCGGCGCAGAAGAAGACCTTCGGCCTTACCTCGCGCGAACTCGAAATCGTCGCGAAGATCGTTCTCGGGTACACCAACAAGGACGTCGCTCAGGAGTTCTCGATCAGCGAAGACACGGTGAAGCGTCACCTCACTAACATCTTCGACAAGCTGGGAGTATCGAATCGCCTGGAACTCGCCCTCTTTGCCCTCAAGCACCAAATCGTCGGCGGCCTCTAGGGCCGTTCCAGCTATTCGGGGCTGCGCCGGATCGGGCGCCGGCCTCCTTCCGGCGCTGCCGGCTATCGAAGATTGGCGTAATAAAATGAAACGGCACGAGTCTTGAACCCCCTCGATTCACGCCTGGTTCTCCAAGCCCGCCGTTCCGACAAAAGCGCCCCCACATATTTCCAACATAACGGTTGAAGACAACCAAAACGCGCAAAAGGTCCAGACGTGGCGGACATTTTGTCCTACGACCTTCGTGGTAGGTCTCTCCCACCTCTCGGGGATTGGCATATCTCCACTCTCGCGTAAGCTCCTTGTGTGCGGTAGTCACATTCTCAGACGTAACCAGTGCTGGACGGAAGCCCGCGGGCGTCAGAGTGGATCGAGGGAGATGGAGAAGAATAATCGCACACAACCCAATCCACCGCGCGCCCAGCGGTTCGATATTCAATTGCCCTTGTGCTACCGCGCGAGTGGTGAGACAGCATGGCACGACGGTCGCACCCAGAACATCAGTCACACGGGATTGCTCTTCTGGGTCGAGCAATTGATGGAAGTGCACACCCCAGTCGAGATCAGTTTCGAAATGCCTGTAGAGATTGGCGGCGAGAGTGGGGCCGGGGTCAAGTGCCACGGAGAGATTGTGCGCACGGTGCTGCCTGCAACCAACGATGCTCAGCCCGCTCTCGCCGCCAGGATTTTGGAATACCAATTTATTCGGGGGCACAGGAGGAGCTGCGCGGCTTGATGTCCTACGTCGGCACATTGGTTAGGGGATGGGACTCGGACTCCCCGGCGAGCTGCGGGGCGCGTTCTCCCCTCTGGCGCTCCAACCCAATTGAAAACGCCCAGGTGAACTCAACACGAGACAACAGATGCTCATAATGAAAAGGAGACTGAACATGGAAAGACGCAGAAACTCGACGTTCTTGCGTCTGGTCCTGGTGCTAGCCGCGGTCTTTTGGATAGCGGGCCAGTGCCTGGCGCAAATGCAATCGGGCGGGAAATCACCCGCCCAAACTTCCACGTATCGCGTTCCTCAGAGCCCGTATTTGAAGATGCGGAGTATGACCGCTGCTCAGCGGAAGGCCGCAGCCATGCGTAACGCCGCACGGCGGACGGCGGCTCTCCAGAAACAACACAGGGCTGCGAATCCTCGGGGGGAGGTGACGAAATGAAAAAGCTGCTTTGCATCCCCTTGTTACTGCTTTTTGGCGGCCTGGTGTTTGGCCAGGTCAATAACGTGCCTCCCTGCATCAATGGGGCCGTCCCGCCGGCCTGTACGGATTACTTCGGCTCCGCCAATTGGGCCAATAGCCCGCTGCCAGTGGGCAGCGTTGGGAGCGTCGCGATTCTGAGCGGAGGCAGCGGGTATCTCAATGGTGGGTCGGGCCTAATACCCTCAGCCCTCCCGCCAACCCCTCCCAATCCTTACCCAGCCAACAGTGTCGTCGTCGAGGATTTTTACGGCGCACCGTTAGCCACGGGTGCCATTGCTACTGCAACGGTGACGAATGGCGTCATCACTGCCGTCACCGTGGGAGCAGCACCGAACGGTAGTGGCTACATCGCTCCTGTCGTCACCATCACAGATGCTACCGGTTCTGCCGGCGCAGGCGTGATCGTTTCCGCAACTTTGGATCCTACTTCGCTGCTCACCGGTGGCATGCACAAGTTTGTGAACACACTTCCAACGACATTGGGAGGTCTGCCAGTCGCTGCTGCGGAGCTTACTCCCAGCTTTCCGAATTCCCAGTATTACGAAATCGCCTTGGTCGAGTACGCCCAGCAGATGCATCTGGACCTGCTCAGCACAACGAAGCTGCGCGGTTATGTACAGGTCCCGACCAATAGTGGTACCAACACTTGTACTGTCGCGACGGGGTTGATCCCGACGTATCTAGGGCCCGTCATCGTGGCCCAAAAAGACGTACCCGTCCGCGTCAAATTCACTAACTGCCTTCCCACGACGGCTAACGGGGGCAACCTCTTCATCCCCAACGATACGACTTACATGGGAGCAGGAATGGGCCCCGGTGGGGGTAGCTACTCGGAGAACCGCGCCACTCTCCACCTCCACGGCGGAGCCACTCCCTGGATCAGCGATGGGACGCCCCACCAGTGGATTACCCCTGCGGGTGAAACCACCACGCCCGGCTTCGATAAGGGCGATAGTCAGCAAAACGTCCCTGACATGTGGTTTGATGCTAATGGGCAGATAATCGCCAGTTGCGCGGCACTGCCCACCTGCGCGGTGGCTGGCGCCACGAACGATCCCGGCCCGGGGTCGGCGACGTTCTTTTGGACCAACCAGCAGGGTGGCCGGTTGATGTTCTTCCACGACCACGCCTACGGCCTCACCCGCCTCAACGTCTACGTCGGTGAGGCTGCGGGTTACCTGCTCGTTGACCCGGCGGAAGAAACCCTGCTTCTTAACGCTAACGCGGGTGTGCCGGGACTCCTTGCACCCAACACTACGCCCGACTTAGCACACCTTGTTCCCTTGGTCATCCAGGACAAGACCTTTGTGCCCAGCCTCGATCAACTGATGGGCGAGGATCCTACCTGGAGTTCGGTACACGGCGGGGGAACACCAGCGGGCAATCTTTGGTTCCCGCATGTTTACACGACAAACCAGAATCCTGCTGACGCCGGCGGGGCCAACGCCTTTGGCCGGTGGGACTACGGTCCGTGGTTTTTCCCTCCGCAGACGAGCCTGTCCGCCGCCACGGGCGGGGCGCTCGAGCTCCCCTGCGAGTCCTCTGCATTCCCAGGCCAAGTACTGCAGCCCACGACCGCCTGTCCGACCTGTGGATGCCCCATCATTCCCAACCCTTCCGGTACGCCGGAAGCCTTCATGGACACCCCCCTGGTCAACGGGGTTGCTTACCCCGTGCTCCATGTGGCGCCTGAAGCCTACCGGTTCCGCATCCTCAGTGTCGGCAATGACCGTACCTTGAACTTGTCGCTGTTTCAGGCCGCCGATAAGACGGGCCTCCCAACCACGGCCGGGACCGCGGTCGGGCACAGTCTGGCAACACTGTGCACATCGGCAGCGCAAGCTCCCAACTGCACGGAAGTCGCGATGGTTCCTTTTAGCTCAGCCCAGAACGCTGCCGTCCCCTTCCCTGCATCGTGGTATACGGTTGTTACCAACGGCTTCACGTTTGATGACCGCGCGGGCGGTGTTCCGGATCCCGCTACGATGGGCCCACCGTTTATCCAGATCGGCACCGAAGGCGGTTTGCTGCCTGCGGTGGCGGTGGTCCAGCCCCAACCGATCAACTACGTTTACAACCGCAGGGACATCACGGTCGGGAACGTCCTGCAGCATGCGCTTTTGCTAGGTCCTGCAGAGCGGGCCGACGTCATTGTTGACTTTACCGGCCGCAGCGGTCAAACCCTGATGCTCTATAACGATGCCCCCGCGCCTGTCCCCGCGGCTGACCCGCGCATTGACTACTACACGGGCAGCCCCAGCCAGGTGGACACGGGCGGCGCGCCCTCGACGCTGCCGGGCTATGGTCCCAACACCCGCACCATCATGCAAATCGTGGTGGACCAGCCAGCAAGCGGCGCCCCCGCCTTCAATTTGACAAATCTGCAAAGCGCGTTGCCGGGCATCTTCGCCGCCACGCAGCCCCAGATTATCATTCCGGAACCGGCCTATCAGGTTGCGTCTGGCGGGAATTCCACCACCCTTACCCAAACGGGGATCTCCGACAACACCATCACCTACACCCCGGTCGGTGCCACGAGCCCGGTTACGTACACGGATGAGCAGAAGGCCATCCAGGAGCTCTTTACGCTGGATTATGGCCGGATGAATGCCACCCTGGGGGTCGAGATACCGCTCACCAATTTCCTGACCCAGACGACGATCCCCTACGGTTACATCGATCCTCCCACCGAGATCATCCAGGACGCTACGATCGCGGGAATTACGCCCCAGTTCTGGAAGATCACGCATAACGGCGTGGACACCCATTTCATCCACTTCCACTTGATGAACGTGCAAGTCATCAACCGGGTGGGCTGGGACGGAGCAAAGCGAGCACCCGACGCGAACGAATTAGGCTGGAAGGAAACCGTCCGGATGAATCCCTTGGAAGATATCCTAGTGGCTTTGAAGCCGATCCGGCCAGCTCTGCCCTTCCCGCTTCCCGATAGCGTTCGGCTTCTGGACGTAACGAACGGGAACGGCAGCTTGACGGGCTTCACAGGCGTGGATCCCAATAACCTCCCAGTCACTATCGCCAACAATCTCGTCAACTTTGGTTGGGAGTACGTCTGGCACTGCCATATCCTTGGGCATGAAGAGAACGACATGATGCGGCCCATCGTCTTCCAGGTGGCGCCGGATGCGCCCTCGAATCTGACCGCTAGCTCTCCTGCCACCGGACCTTTCGCAGTGAATCTGGATTGGATTGACAACTCCGCCAGCGAGAGCCGCTTCGCTATCCAGAGGGCAACCGATAACTTGTTCACGCTGAATGTAACCAACTTCACGGCTTCAGCGAGCACTCCCAATACGGCCTATGGTGGGCACGTAACGTTCTCTGACACCTCGGCTTCCAAGAACCAGACGTATTTCTACCGGGTGCAAGCGATCGACGACTTCACCCCGGTGAATCCGCTTCCGGCCCCTTGGCAAGCTGTGCCCCTCGCCTCTGCCTGGGTCACTACCCAGGTCGTAGTCATACCCATCGCCGGTGTAGCCCCGACATCACTAGCATTCGGGAACCAGCTGGTGGGTACGGCCAGCGCCGCTCAGACAGTGACGCTGTCGGATACAGGGGGCGGGAATTTGACGATCACCGCGATCGCGGCATCGGCTAACTACGCCATCTCCGGCGGCACCTGCCCGGCCGGGGGAGGAACCCTGCTAGCAGGCACGAGCTGCACGATCAGCGTAACGTTCAACCCGACGACAACCGGTGCACTACCTGGGACGCTGACCGTTACGGACGACAGCAACGGCACAGCCGGCAGCACGCAGACGGTCACCCTGAGCGGCACGGGCATTGCCCCAGTCGCGAGTGCATCCCCCTTGTCACTGAATTTCGGGGGCGTGGCCATCAATACAACCAGCCCAGCTCAGACGGTGACGCTGTCCAACACGGGGACCGGGCCGCTGACCATCAACAGCATCACGGCCTCGGCTAACTTCGCGCGAAGCACTACCTGCGGCACGACCCTGGCACAAGGCGCGAACTGCACGATCAGTGTAACCTTCAGGCCGACCGCCAACACTACATATAATGGGTCGCTCACCATCAGCAGCAACGATCCAGCACATCCAACGATCACGGTCACGCTGAGTGGCTCGGGCGCCGGGCCTGTCCTCACTGTTACCCCTCCCTCGCTGGCCTTCGGCAATCAGAACCTCAATGTGACCAGCACCGCTCAGACCGTAACGGTGAGCAACACGGGGACCTTGAACCTCACCCTCAACAGCATTAGTCTGACCGGCACCAACGCCAATCAGTTCGGTCAGACCAACACCTGCGGCCCCTTCCCGAGAACTCTGCTCACAGGCGCGTCCTGCACAGTCAACGTGACGTTCAGACCGACGACGACGGGTGCGAAGACCGCGTCGCTGAGTGTGAACCCCGCCGCTCCTGTAACTGCAAAGACGGTAGCGCTGACTGGCACGGGCGTTTCACTGACAACGGCCGTCACCCTGAATCCAACCAGTCTGGATTTCGGCAGGGTGACAGTCGGTCAGACGAGCGCGCCCCTGTCGGTCACGCTGACCAGTTCGGGAGGTTCCCCGGTGACTGTTACCAACGTCGGGATCAGCGGTGGCAACGCCGGCAACTTCGCCATCGTGGCGAACAACTGCTTGACTACCCTGAACCCAGGCGCCACTTGCTCTGTCAGCGTCACGTTCACGCCGGCGACGAAGAACAGAGTTACGTCCAGCCTCGTCTTCACCGACAACGCTCCTTCTGCCGGCAGTACGCAGAGCGTAGCGCTGGGCGGTAGAGGCAGGTAAACAAGTACGGTGGTCTTTAACAACTCGGGGAGGGAAGAATTCTTCCCTCCCCTTCTTTTTTCCGCTCACCCACGCTGCAATCATAAAATCGGTGACAAGCCCCAATCTTCGGTGTGAAAATGTTGGTCCTAGGAGAGGAGTTGGAATGAGTATGCGATGGATGATGGTACTCGGAATGGTGCTGCTGACGGGGGTCGCGCCCGCGCAGGACACTCCGGCGCTGAAGACCGAGAAGGACAAGGTTAGCTATGCCCTCGGCGTGGACCTTGGGCACCAACTTAAAAAGCTATCCATAGATGTGGACCCGGCCGTCTTTGGTCAGGGGCTGACAGACGCCCTTTCCGGCAGTAAGGCGCTGCTGACTGAAGCGGAGGTCAGCGCCGCCATAGCCAGACTCCCGGCCGACGTAAAACTGAGGAGCGCGCAGGCCATGACGGGGACGAGCAACCAAGCCCTGCTGGCACAAATGGCGGAGGAGAACAAGAAAGCGGGAGAGGCTTTCCTGGCGGAGAATAAGACCAAGGAAGGCGTCGTGACCCTGCCAAGCGGGTTGCAGTACAAGATCCTCAAGGCAGGAGACGGCAAGAAGCCTACGCTCGACGACACGGTCGTCTGCCATTACCGGGCCACCCTCCTCAACGGGACAGAGTTCTTCAATTCCTACAAGCGCAACCAACCGATGACCGTCGCGGTCAACGGAGTCATTAAGGGCTGGACCGAGGCGCTCCAGCTCATGCCCGTTGGGTCCAAATGGCAGCTCGTCGTCCCCCCTAACCTCGCCTACGGCGAGCTTGGCTCCGGACCTATCGGGCCCAACTCCACCCTCATCTACGAGGTGGAACTGATCTCCATCAAAGAGAAACCCTGAGGCAGGCTGCGAGGCCCGGCAGTCCGTGCCCTGCGACACCTCACGGCATGCTGAATATGTCCCCGAGACCGTCGTCCTGACAAGTGGCTCCGCTCTGCTCAGGGCGGCCCGCCAGGAAGGACTGCCGATTCCTGTCCACCCGCCTCGAAAAAAGGCATCTCCCCGTCCCTGATACAAATCGGAACTGCCGGCCAGGCGAGAGGCGAGATCGGCCACCAGCCCGGGATCGCCCTTGACGAAGCGGCGGACATCGTCGCGATAGCGGCCGTTCCATTCGGCCCAGCGGTCGCCGGGGAAATGCCCGATCTGGTATAAGCCGGCGGCATCCCACGCTTCCGCCATCAACTTCGCATCCGCCAGGTCCTCATCCAGTTCGATCTGCCAGACCAGCGGGGGATGAACGGCGGGCGTTCCAGTGTGCAGCGGGTGCTGGACGGCATCGCGGCGGCGGAAAAAGCTG
>JAIQGB010000172.1 GCA_020072905.1 Terriglobia bacterium
CCTGCCGTCCGAAGTGTATTACCGTATTCCCAGATTCTCCTTTCGCCGGTCCGCGTCTGGACGACCATCAGGCCCTGGGCCGTACCTTCCCGGCGGATTGTCTCCAAATATACGTCGAAGTCCTTCCGGACTTCGGGCGCCAGGAGGTCCCGCATGGGTATCTTCAATAACTCCTCCGGCGTGTAACCCAGCATTTTCGCCGGTGCCGAGTTAACGGAAAGAAGCTTGCCCGTCAGATCGTGCGTGCACATCAAGTCCTGACTGTGTTCCACGAGGTCCCGGTTCCGACCCTCGCTCTCCCGTAGCGCTTCCTCCATGCGCCTGCGCTCGGTGACATCGCGGGCAATGCCCTGCACCGCCTCAGGCTTCCCGTTCTGGTAGATCGGTTGGATGCTAACCTCCAGCAGGACACGGCGCCGGTCCTTCGGCACAATTTCCCACTCGCCAAGGGGCGGGGTTTCTCCCTTGGCGGCACGCTCCAACGCGTACCTTGCCAGCTCGTGCTTTTCGGGTGCCACAACCTGGAGGAGGCTCATTTGAGAAGCCTCGCCGCGTGTGTACCCTGTGATTCGCTCTCCCGCTTTGTTGAGTGAGGTGAACCGTCCGGCGAGATCGCAGGTAAAGATGATGTCGCTGGCGTTCTCGAAAAGATTGCGGTAATGCTGCTCGCTGGCGCGCAGGGCCTTAGCAAGGGGTGATGGCACCGACATAACGTGCATAGTGTATCACATAGGCAAGGCCCACGCGCGATTTTTGCGCGGCAGGACGGCATCGACGTTCCGTGAAAAACCGGAAGATTCTGCTCGTCATCATGCTGGGACTCGCCGCACGCATCTTTCTGCTGCCCCTTCCCGGCACGGAAGATATGCGCACCAACCAGCTGTGGGGGGCGCGCGTGCTCGAGCGGGGTGTTTCACGTGTCTACATTTATGAGGACAGGGACTACCTGGCCAAGGGCTTCCTTCTCTGGCATGGCCTTCCATTCCATTCGGCACACGTCGAGTACCAAACGGAACTTGGAAAACTCGACCACGTTCCCAACTGCCCTCCGCTCAGCATTTATGCGTTTGCGCTGAGCGCCGCGCTGGCCCGGCAGGTTCAAGGAGGTCGGCTCAAGGAGGGTGGTTTTCTCAATGCTTGTTTCAACCTTCTCCCGGTGCTCTGTGCACTTGCGACGGCATTGATCCTCTGGAGCTTCGTGGGAAGAGAGAAATTGGGCGAAGCTTGGCCCGTTTTGGCTGCCTTCTGGCTGAATCCGGTCATGCTGTTCCACACACCTATTCTAGGTTACGTGGACGCGGTCTTCGCCGTTGTCGGGTTCGGCTCGCTCGTCGCACTCTACAGGCGCCGGTACACAAGTAGCGTCATCTTCGCGGCATTGAGCTGCATGATCAAGCCCCAGGGCGTGCTGATCCTCCCCGTGATTTTCCTGACGCTTTGGCTGGAGCGTGACCGGGAGTTGCTTCGCCGCTCCATTCTCATCTTCGGGCTGTTCGTCCTACTGCCATTCATCCCTTTTATTGCCACCGGACGCGCCCTCGCCGCAGTTCGAGGGACACTGCAGGTGGTGCACGTCGGGTTTCTCTCCGCGCAACAGGCGAACTTCTGGTGGCTGGTGAGCTGGGTCTTACCGGCCGTCTCGCGCGGAAGCTTCGCCGCACTCCTGGATCCTGTTTCCATGATGCCAGTCGCAGGCTTGCCCCGTTGGTTGAGCTTCGGCTTTCGAGGGTTGTCCCTGTTGCTCTGCGCAGGCTTTGTGGCCGTGACGCTCCTCTACCTGCGGAAAGAGCTGGCCCGGGGAAACCGCTTGGCGATTTTTTGGGCGGGGGCACTGTACATTTACGGGTATACGATGCTGGCACTCTATCCCCTGGAGAATCACCTCTACGCCTTCTTCGTTTACGTTCTGCCCTTGCTTGTCTTGTCCGACCGGGTATTCTCGAAGTTGTATTGGGGGCTCTCGGCAGTATTTGCCCTCAATCTCTTCCTCTTCGACGCCTTCGGCAGGGGCACGGAGGGTGCGGCAAATGCCTTGAGATTCACCTTGGGGTTTGACCTGACAGTTGCCCTGTCGGCCCTGAATCTGTTGCTCTTCGTGTCCATCGTGCTCGCCCCGGGATGGCACTTTCCCGCGACGCAGCGGGGCGATCCTCGAGGTGGGAGTGTACCGACCGAACCCCCTTCTCATCCGCCCGCGGCTGCCGCCGGGATCGGAGGCACGGCGTGAAGTTTCATTCGCGTCGCCTCACTTTTCTCGCCGTTCTCATCGCCGGCCTTGTCGTTCGGGTAGCGTTTCTCTGGATGCCCGGGACAGAGGACATGTATCTCTTCCGCATGTGGGGAGCGCAGGCCCTGCGGTCGGGTCTGGTCCACGTCTATAGCCTCACGGATCAGGACGCGATAACGGTATTCCTGCTTCGCCAGAAGCACGTTCCCGTGCACGTTCGCGTGTCCAACCCCACCGACCTGGGACCAATCGCCGGTGTGCCGGATTATCCACCCGGGAACATCCTGGTGCTCGAAATCGCCACGGCCCTGTGCAAATTGCTTCAAGGCGGCACCCTAAGGGCTGGACCTTTGCTCAATGCCTGTCTGAACCTTCCTCCTGTCCTGTTCTCGCTGGGGATTGTCCTGGCGGTTTGGTTCTTCATCAAGAAGGAGCTGGCCTGGATGCCCGTGGGCGCGCTCGCCATTTTCTGGCTGCATCCGGCGATCATCCTGACCTCGCCGATTCTGGGCTACCAGGATCCAATCTTTGCTTTCCTTGGCCTCATGTCACTTATCCTTTGCTACCACCGCCGCTATACCACAAGCGTTTTCCTGCTTGCCCTGGCGTGTTTGACCAAGCCCCAGGGTGCGTTCGTCGTGCCCATCGTGGCGACGGCCCTCTTCTCGGGAGGCCGTTGGCGGGCGCTCGGGCGCTACGGCCTGCGATTCGCCCTATTCGGCCTGGTGCTGCTTCTGCCTTTCATTGCGGCGGGGCGCTTCTTGGGGATCTTTGCCGGTGTTTCGCAGCAGGTGATGTATCCCGCTTTATCGGCGCAGCAACTGAATATCTGGTGGCTGGTCGGCGGCGTGGCGGAGGCCTCCCGCGGAGCGTCGCCGGGATTTCTGCCGAGCGTCATAACCATGATTAGCAAGACCGACTTCGTGAGCTGGGCGGGATTCCATCCGCTTTGGATCGCTCTGCCGGCCTTTGGGGCCTTCACCGGAGTCAACCTCTATTACCTTCACCAAGAGCTGCGCGCCGGGAATCGGTGGGCACTCTTCTGGGCGGCGGCACTGGAGGCGTTTGGCTACCCAATGCTGATGATCTACACGCACGAGCATCACCTGTACGCGTTCTTTGTCTATGCCTTGCCACTTCTGGCCTTGGGGAAGGGAAGGATCCTGCGGTTGTACGTGGGCTTGTCGATCCTATTCGGATTGAACGTTTTCCTCTTCGACGGCTGGGGCGAAGCCTATAAGAGCGCAGCCAACTGGCTGCGGTTTCTCCCCGGCTTCGACCTGACGATTCTGGTAGTGCTTGCCAACATTGGGTGCTTCCTGTCCATCCTGCTCGCCAGGCGCTGGTGGTTTGACCGGACGAGGCCGGTGGGGCCTCTGCTGTCTTGAGAAGGTCGCAAATGATCGATTCTGTTCTGGGTGCTCCAAAGGCCCGCGCCCCGCTGATCGGTATGCTGTTGAAGATCGGTCCTTTCGCCCGTCCACGAGAGTCTGCCGCCCTCGATGAAAACCTTGCATCCGCCGTCAACGGATGTGTATGATGCGGGGACTTCAGGAATTGAGCTGAAG
This sequence comes from Terriglobia bacterium, assembly GCA_020072905.1. Classification (GTDB taxonomy): domain Bacteria; phylum Acidobacteriota; class Terriglobia; order UBA7540; family UBA7540; genus JAIQGB01. The sequence continues at coordinate 3,796 of JAIQGB010000172.1, forward strand.
CAAGGAGAGCACGCGATTGAGACTGCTGGTGACCGGCGGCGCGGGTTTCATCGGCTCAAATTTCGTCCGCTACATCCTGCGGACGCGCCCTGGGTATTCGATCCTTAATCTCGACAAGTTGACTTACGCCGGGAACCTCGAGAACCTTTCCGACGTCGAGTCGAATCCCCACTACAGGTTTCACAGAGGCGATATTTGCGATGTGGAAGCTGTTGAAGCGCTCCTCCACGAGCCAGTGGACGGCGTTGTTCACTTTGCCGCCGAGAGTCACGTGGACCGCAGCATCGCCGATGCCCGCGATTTCATTCGCACCAATATCCAGGGAACGCACACGCTGCTCGACGCCGCGCGTCGCGCCCGTGTGCCGCGCTTCGTGCATGTTTCGACCGATGAGGTCTACGGCAGCCTCCCCTCCGGCAAAGCCGCGCACGAGGAGTGGCCGCTCCAGCCCAACAGTCCCTATGCGGCGAGCAAGGCGGCCTCCGACCTGCTCGTGCGGAGCTTTTACCAGACTTACCGCTTTCCGGCCATCATCGCGCGCGCCTCGAACAACTACGGGCCGCGCCAGTTTCCGGAAAAACTGATTCCCTTGATGATCTCGAATGCCCTGGAAGGGAGGAAGCTGCCGGTTTACGGCGACGGGTTGAACGAGCGAGATTGGGTCTTCGTCGAAGATCACTGCCGGGCGATCGACCAGGTGCTGCACTCCGGGCGTCCGGGTGAGATCTACAATATCGGTTTTGGCCGGCCGGTCACGAATCTGGAAGTCGTGCGCAGCGTGCTGCGGATCCTGGGCAAGCCCGAGGACATGATCGAGTTCGTCGCCGATCGCCCCGGCCACGACCGTCGGTACGCACTGGACACCGGCAAGATCGAGCGCGAGCTGGGCTGGCGGCCTGAGGTGGACCTGGAGGCGGGCCTGGTCGAGACCGTGGAGTGGTACTGCGCGCACGCGGAGTGGATTCGGAAAGCCAAGAGCGGGGACTACCGCGCTTACTACGAAAAGTTCTACTTGAACCGAAGCGCCTCTCTCGCCCAAATTTGAAGCGACTTGCGAATCTTACTCACGGGTAACAAAGGGATGTTGGGGCAGGACTTGGCGGACTTTGTGCGCGCGCGCCACGAAATCGTCCCTGCCGATCTGCCGGAGATCGACATCACGCGGCCCGGTGTGCTCGAACCCTGCATCGCGACCTCCCGGGCGGACGTGGTCATTCACGCCGCGGCCTTCACGGCCGTGGATGAATGCGAACGCCAGCCGGACGTCGCCTTTCGCGTCAACGGCGAGGGCACGCGCAACGTCGCGCTGGCGTGTCGCGAAGCCGGACTGCCCATGCTCTATATCAGCACGGACTACGTGTTCGACGGTGAGAAGCCCACGCCTTACACCGAAGGTGATGCGCCCAACCCGCTGGGCGTCTACGGCCGGAGCAAGCTGGATGGCGAGAAGCACGTCCGCGAACTGCTGGGGGCTTACTGGATAGTTCGCACCTCCTGGCTATTCGGCCCGTGCGGCAAGAACTTTGTGCGCACGATACTCGAGCGGGCCCGCGCCGGCACGCCGTTGCGCGTGATCGATGACCAGATCGGGGCTCCGACCTACACGGTGCATCTGGCCGCCGCACTGGAAGAGATCATCCTGCGCGGCGAATACGGCGTTTATCACGCCACGAACCAGGGAGCTTGCTCCTGGTACGAGTTCGCCTGCACAATCTTGCGCGAAGCGGGAATGGACGTGTCGCTCGTGGCGCCTATTCCCACCTCGGCCTCTGGCCGGCCGGCCCCCCGCCCGCGGAACTCGCGGCTGGCGGCCTCGCATTTGCAGCAACAGGGCCTGCCGCTGCTTCCGCCCTGGCCGGAAGGCCTGCGAAGTTATCTCCTTCGTGAGGGCGGCGCGCGAAACTGAGAGGGAGAGACTTGAATCCGATTCACGGCCCCCTTCACGCCGCAAACTTTGAGCCGTGGACGCTCGGACGACTCTGATGAAAACGCGTATTGAAGTCATCCTCGGTCTCGTCATCATCGGCACCACCCTCGCTTTCGGTGGCGTCCAGGTGATCGCCGCTTCTATCATGGAGGTGGTACTGTTCGCTCTCGCCTTTTTTCTCTTGTGGAAACAGGCGCAGCGAGGCGTAATCAATCTCCCCCTTCCCATCTGGCCGGTTCTGCTGGTGCTCTTGGTGGCTCTGCAGATTGTCCCGCTGCCTTCCTCGCTGGTGAGTTTCCTCTCCTCGACTCGGTCTGTGGACCTCAAACTCATGGGCGCCCAGGCCTCAGCGCCCTCTTGGGCCACGTTGAGCGTTTATCCGCATGAGACGCTAGCGGGCTTGATGCGCCTCCTTGCCTACCTCAGCGCCTTTGTGCTCGTGGCCTACGTATTTGACTTTCGAACCCGCAAAAGCACGCTGCTGCGCCTCCTGATCCTGTTGGGATGCTTTGAGGCGGCGTATGGGATCGTGCAATACGTCACCGGCTGGCAAAAGATTTTCACCTACACCAAGAATTTCGACCTGGAAGAAGCCACCGGGACGTTCATCAACCGCAACCACTTTGCAGGCTTCCTGGAGATGGTCCTCCCCTTCGTGCTCGCCTACGCGTTTTACTATTTCCAGACCTGGTCCCGGCGGCGGTATTCCAAGGAGTCAGGACAGTCGTCAGGGCGTGGCTCTGCCGAGCAGGTCCTCTTCTACATCTTCCTCATGGTCATCATGGTGGTCGCCGTCATTTTTTCCCGGTCGCGCATGGGAATCCTGGTGACGATCTTCACGATTATCGCCGTCGCCTTGCTGGCGCAGCTTCGCGTCCAGCGCAAGATCTGGATGCTGGGGATATTGCTGTTTATCGGAGTCGTCGTGGGCTATGGCCTGTGGATCGGGGTCGGCCCGGTGCTGGCGCGATTTGAGCTGGTGGGTGAGCCGGGCTATCTCCGCATCGAGGGCCGATTCGCCATCTGGAAGGATGTCCTGCATCAGATCCGGGATTTCCCGATCGTGGGCTCGGGCCTGGGGACCTTCGGGCTGGTCTACCGGGGGTACCAGTCGACGCTCGTCAACCTGAGCGTCGACCACGCGCACAACGACTACCTGGAATTCACCTCGGACACCGGAGTCCTCGGCGCCGCCCTGCTCTTCCTGCCCATCTTCTATCTCCTCGCCAGGATGATTGTTTCCTTTCTGGATGATCCCCGCAGCTATCGGCGCGCTGTGACGCTGGGGTGCATTGGCAGCACGACGGCGATCCTGCTGCACAGTGTCACGGACTTCAACCTGCAGCTTCCCGCCAACGCCCTCGTGTTTGCCGTGGTTCTCGGCATCGGCTACAAGATCGCGTGCATCGACCGCCCCGCGGAGTCGGAAGCAGGCCCCGAGGCGCACGACCCTTAGTGGTGCTTCGGCCGTGCCAACTCCCTTCCCTGCGCGACAAGCCGGATATCGGCGGCATCGCTTAGCCTGCTCCGCCGCCTCCCTTCCTGAATGCGCCAGCCTACCAAGTCGGAGCCGCTGTGGACATCCACGATGCCGGACGCGGCCTGGTCGGAGGCTACGGGAACCTCCTCAAACTCGACTTGCCAGGTGTCGGTGGAGCGCGTGAAAGGATCGGACGGAATGGCGCCCAGGTAGTGTGCTTCAACCAACTCTTCGAGTGATGCCGGAGGCCGTTTGTTGTCGAGGGTGAAGCGGTCGATCATGGAGCGCATGGTGTAGAGGTCGTCGCGCAGAGTCGCTTCCCGCGCCCGAAGTACGATTGTTTGGTAAGTCGGCAGCGCGAAGGAGGCGAAGATCAGAAGGAGCGCCAGGACGGTCATCATTTCGAGGAGCGAAAAGGCCGCTGCAGGTGGCCCCTTAGGGGCACCACGAGCGACTCGGGGCGAGCGGAGGAGAGCGGGACTCATGGTATGCCGGGCAAGTGAATTATCGAATTCGAGGGCTGGCGAACTGCGGTTTGTTGGCTTCTCCCGACCATTGGCCGAGGTCAAGTTTCAGGATCTATCATCTGGAGGATTACTCCATCCCGGCCATGGACCGCGTCCCTTATCGCACACATCGCAAGCTGCTCGATGTATGCGACACCCATTGGTCACAAACGTCGTCGAGCCGAGATGGATGCCGTGGAAATGGTATCGCAATGGGCGGTCTCGATTGATTCGCGGTTCCATTCAGCCGTGGTTTGGTCACCAGCAAAAGAGCCCACGCTCAGCAAGGCCCTGAGCGTGGCTAACCGCTTCCCGATCACTGGCAGGTCATCTGCGCCCCGGTGCATGGGCCTGATGAACATCCGCTAGGATACAAGCCGCGGACCTCAAATGCGGAGGTCCGCGGCTCTTGTCTGAACATCAGGGTTGGCGCGGCTCTGAACTAGCCATTGCGTTCCGCCTGTCGTATTCTAGCGCCGTGTCGCGGCTACGTCGCCCGTTTCTTGCGGACCGATATTTCTTCATCACCGTGCTGCTGCTCAAAGAGCGCGCCAAGCTCTCTGAAGCGAGCAGCGCGAACCGGCGTTTTGGGCCTGCGGTGGGTCCTACCGTGCCCGAGCGGCACTGGCGGGGAGGGGTGTCAGGGAAAGATCGTCCACCCAGACTTTGCCGGCGATGAGGTTATCGAGCTTGGTGCTGGGCAAGCGCGAGATGCCGACGACGATCAAATCGGTTTTTCGGCCCGTGGTAAAATCCAAGATGACCTGGGACCAGCC
>JAIQGB010000173.1 GCA_020072905.1 Terriglobia bacterium
GCCCGGCGGATCGTGGGGCGGAAGGTGATGGGGGGAGTTTCAACACACCTGCCGCTCAAGGTGAACAGCGGCGGGGTCATGCCGCTGATTTTTGCCGTGTCGATTCTGACCTTCCCGCAGACGCTGGGCCTGTTCATCTCCAAGACCAGTGCGGTGGGTGGGGTGATCGAACGCGCCGTCAGGCTGTTCGCCTGGGGTGAGCCTCTTTACACGCTCACGTACATGATCCTCATTATGTTTTTTGCACACTTCTATCTTTCCATCGTCTATAACCCGGACGAGGTGGCGGACAACGTCCGGAAGCAGGGCGGCTTTATTCCCGGCATCCGGCCCGGGAAGCGCACGGCCGACCACATTGACGATGTTTTGACGAAGATCACTTGGGTGGGTGGCCTTTACCTGTCTTTGGTTGCGCTGATCCCCGAAATGATGCTGGCCGGCGTCCGTGTGCATCACTTGCCGACTTGGCTGGGCGGGGCGTGGTTTGACGCGCATCTGCCCACCTGGGTTCTGAACGGAATGAACATCAATTTCTATTTCGGCGGCACGTCGCTGCTGATTGTGGTGGGCGTAGCGATGGACACGGTGCAACAGGTGAACGCACAACTCATCATGCGGCATTACGACGGATTCATGCGCAAAGGCCGCCTGCGGGGTCGCCGAGCCGCCTCATAGCGCGGCCGCGGGGGGAACCGGTGAAGGCACAGGCTTTGATTTTTCTGGGGGCCCCGGGAGCCGGGAAAGGCACGCAGGCGCGCGAGGTGGCAAAGGAATTCGCCCTCCCGCAAATCTCGACGGGCGATATCTTGCGTGAGGCGGTCAAGAAGGGGACGGCGCTCGGCCTGGCGGCCAAGGCCAAGATGGAGGCCGGGCAACTGGTTCCCGACGAGGTCGTCTGCGGCATCGTCGAAGAGAGAGTGGCCGAGCCGGACTGCCGGGCGGGTTTCATTCTCGACGGTTTCCCGCGCACGATTCCCCAGGCGGAATTTGTGGACAAGATGCTCGAGGCGAAGGGGCGTGGCCGCCCACTGGTCATCAACATCCAGGTCGAGCATGATGTGCTGATGAAGCGTCTGACCGGCCGGCGGACGTGCTCGGTGTGCGGCGAGATCTACAATGTCTATTTCAACCCCCCCAGGAAGCAGGGGGTCTGCGACAAGGACGGTGGCAAGCTGCTCGAGCGCGCGGACGACAACGCGGAGACCATCCGGCAGCGTTTGGTGGCTTACCAAAACCAGACCAGCCCGCTGATTGATTATTACCGGCGGAAGAACCTTTTGCACGATGTGGACGGCAACCGTGAGCCGGAAGTGATTGCCACGGAGCTCATTGGGTTTTTGAAGGGCGCATGATCATCTGCAAGTCTCCGGCGGAAATCGAGAAACTGCGGCGCAGCGGAAGGGTAGTCAGAGAGACTCTCGAGGAGTTGCGCGAGCTCGCGCGGACCGGAGTGACGACACTCGAACTCGAACGTTACGTGGAAAAGCGGCTCCGGGAACGGGGCGCCAAGCCGGCGTTCAAGGGCTATCGCGGCTACCCCTGTTGCCTGTGCGCCTCGGTGAACGAGCAAATTATTCACGGCATCCCCTCCGAGCGAAAACTCCGGGAGGGTGATATTCTGGGATTGGACTTGGGTGCGGTCGTGGACGGCTTCTACGGCGATTCCGCCCTCACGGTCCCCGTGGGCGAAGTCTCCGAGCCGCTCAGGAAGCTTCTCCGGGTCACCGAGGAGGCGCTGGAGTTGGCCATCCAGAAAGCCCAGTCCGGGAACCGAGTGGGAGATATCTCCGCGGCGATTCAGCAACACGCCGAGAAGAACAGTTTTTCGGTCGTGCGGGAGTTCGTCGGCCACGGGATCGGGCGCGAGTTGCACGAAGATCCCCAGGTCCCGAATTTTGGCAACGCCGGGCACGGGCCGGTCCTCAAGGAGGGCATGGTCCTGGCCATTGAGACCATGGTCAATTCCGGCGGGCCGGCCACCCAAGTGCTGGCCGACCACTGGACTGCGGTGACGCGGGACGGGAGCGCCTCCGCCCACTTCGAACACATGGTGGCGATCACCCGCAATGGTCCGGATGTGTTGACACGGCTGTAGCCTGGCCGGGCCGCCGGGGGCGGCCGGAAGCGCGACCCGGGTGAAAGTTCTTATGGCGAAGGAAGAAGCGATTGAGGTTATTGCCACGGTGATTGAGCCTCTGCCCAACGCGATGTTTCGCGTCGAGCTGGACAACAAGCACCGCGTTCTGGCGCACATCTCGGGGAAGATGCGCAAGAATTTCATCCGTATCCTTCCCGGAGACAAGGTCGCGGTGGAGCTATCTCCCTACGACCTGACGCGCGGGCGCATCGTCTACCGGTACAAGTAGCCCGGGACGGCAATGCGCAGAGGACCGGGTTAACTCGCGGGCGTTGTGGCAAAGCGCTCGCGCCGATCGATCGGGCGGGATTGCCCGCGGGGATACATGCGATGAAAGTTCGGTCTTCAGTGCGGAAGATATGCGCGAAGTGCAAGATTGTTCGGCGCCGCGGTGTCGTGCGGGTGATCTGTGAAAATCCCAAGCACAAGCAGCGGCAGGGATGATTCTGGAAACTGGAAAATAGAAAATCGAAACTCGACGAAGTGTTGTCTTCAGACGAAGGCTGATACGAGTTTCCAGTTTCCAATTTCCAGTTTCGAGTTTCCAGCGTCAGGGAGGTAGGAAATGGCCAGAATCGCGGGCGTGGATTTGCCGCCCAAAAAGCGGTCGGAAATCGGCCTGACGTACATCTACGGGATCGGCCGGGCGCGATCGCTCTCGATTTTGATGCGCGCGGGCGTCAACCCGGATACGAAGGTGAAGGATCTGACCGAAGAAGAGGCCACGAAGATCCGTTCGATCATCGAGGAGGATGGCGGGGTCGAAGGCGATCTCCGCAAGGAGAACGCCATGAACATCAAGCGGCTGATCGAGGTCGGCTCCTACCGGGGCCTCCGGCACCGCCGTAACCTCCCCGTGCGCGGCCAGCGCTCGCACACCAACGCGCGGACGCGCAAGGGTCCACGCCGCGGGACGATTGCCAATAAGAAACGCGCCACGGCCAAAACCTAGAGGGAGTCGGGATCGGAGGGCGGCCCGGCGGGAATGAGTTCGTGAGGTGACATGGCAAAAGCGGCAGCGAAAACAGGCAAACGGAAATTCGCGAAGAAAAAGGAAAAGCGCATCGTCCCGACCGGGATCGTGCATGTCTACGCCACCTTCAACAACACCCAGGTGTGCATTACCGACCCGGACGGAAAAGTGGTGTGCTGGGCGAGTGCGGGCTCGTTGGGATTCAAGGGCTCGCGCAAGGGGACACCCTTCGCGGCTCAGCAGGCGGCGCTGCGTGTGGCGAACGCCGCGCGCGACCATGGGATGAGAACCGTCGAAGTGCGCGTGAAGGGTCCCGGTTCGGGACGCGAATCGGCCATTCGTGCGCTCGCCACGGCGGGCCTGGACGTCCGCCTGATCCGCGACGTGACCCCCATCCCCCACAACGGCTGCCGCCCACCCAAGCGGCGCAGGGTTTAGGTCCGATTTCGAGGAGGTTCGTTTGGCACGTTATCGAGACGCAGTGTGCAGGCTTTGCCGACGCGAGGGCATCAAGCTGTTCCTGAAGGGGCGGCGATGTCTGACGGACAAGTGCGCGATCGAGAAGCGCAATTTCCCTCCGGGGCAGCAAGGGAAGTCACGCCGGCCCAAAAAAGTGGTGGGCTATGGGTTGCAGCTTCGTGAGAAGCAGAAGGGTCGCAGGCTTTACGGCGTCCTGGAGGACCAGTTCCGCACCTACTTCGAGAAAGCCGCGGCCATGAGGGGCATCACAGGCGAGAAGCTGCTCCAGTTGCTCGAGCGCCGTCTCGACAACACCGTTTACCGATTGGGCCTCGCCGCCTCGCGTGCCGAAGCGCGGCAACTGGTCCGGCACGGGCACATCGAGGTCTCGGGCCGCAAAGTGAACATCCCGTCGTTTCAAGTTGCGCCGGGACAGGCGATCGCCGTGCGCGAAAAGAGCCGGACCCTGGCCTCCATTCAACGAGCCCTGGACCTCACGGGAGGCCGCTCCATGCCCTCCTGGCTGGAATTCGATCGCGCCGGCCTGAAGGGCAAGGCGGTTTCCTTGCCCAAACGTGAAGATGTCAATTTCCCCATTCAGGAACAGATGATCGTCGAATTGTATTCGAAATAGCGCCGCTCGCGACGAGCGGCAGACGCGGGGGCGCGGTGCGCCGAGCCCCGGCGAGGGAGGTAAGAAACCGATGCTTTGGAAAGGATTTCAGAAGCCGAAACGTTTGGCCGTCAACACCGAAACGCTGACCGATAAATACGGTCAGTTCAGCGCCCAGCCGTTCGAGCGCGGGTTCGGCACGACGATCGGGAACGCTTTGCGGCGCGTCCTGCTCTCCTCAATCGAGGGTGGGGCAATCACGGCGGTGAAGATCGAGGGGGTGTTGCACGAATTCTCCTCCATCCCCGGGGTCGTGGAAGACGCCACGGACATCATCCTCAACCTCAAGCAGATTCCGCTCAAGATGAACGTCGAGGGGCCGAAGACGCTCTACCTCAACGTGGACCAGCCCGGGGAAGTAACCTCGCGCATGATTCAGGAGGACGCCGACATCGAGATCCTCGACAAGGATGTTTTCCTGGCGACGGTCAGCGAGGGCGGCAGCCTGCACATCGAGATGCGCGTCAAGAATGGCCGCGGCTACGTCTCGGCGGAAAAGAACTTCGATGAGGACCTGCCCATCGGCTACATTCCGGTGGATTCCGTGCACTCGCCCGTCCGCAAGGTAAACTACACGGTGGAAGCCGCGCGCCTCGGACAAGTGACCGACTACGACAAGCTCACGCTCGATGTGTGGACGAACGGCGCCATCGCCCCCGCGGACGCCGTGGGCCTGGCGGCCAAGCTCCTCAAGGACCACATGAACATCTTCATCAATTTTGAGGAAGCTCCCGAGGCCGAGGAAATCGTCCCCGAGAGGGTCATCACGGTTCGCAACGAGAACCTGGACCGCTCCGTCGAGGAACTGGAACTCTCGGTACGCTCCTACAACTGCTTGAAGAACGCCAACATCTCCACCATCCGCGAGCTCGTGCAGAAGACCGAGCAGGAAATGCTGAAGACCAAGAATTTCGGGCGCAAGTCCCTGAACGAGATCAAGGAAATCCTGACCGCCATGGGGCTCGGCCTGGGGATGAAGTTCGATGACAAGGGCCATCCCATCATGCCCGCCCAGGAGGTCACGCACCCGCAGGCTTAGTCCGGGGAAGCTGGATATGCGCCACCGCAACTACGGCAAGAAGCTAAGCAGAAATACCGAACACCGCCGCGCGCTCCTGCGCAACCTGGTGACTTCGCTGATCCTCGAAGAGCGCATCGAGACCACGGTGGCCAAGGCCAAAGCGGCGCGGACGGAGGCCGAGCGGATCATTACGCTCGGCAAGCGCGGCAGCCTCCACGCCCGGCGGCTCGCGGCGAGCTACATTCTGACGGCGGCGGCGGTGAAGAAACTCTTTGAAGACGTTGCCAAGCGCTACGCCTCGCGCCCCGGCGGCTACACGCGGATCGTCCGCACGGGGTGGCGGAAGGGCGACGGGGCCGAGACGGCCGTGCTCGAGCTCGTGGGCACGGAGGTCTTGCAGAAGCGCGCCGAAGCCCGCGCCAAGAAAGCGGAGGTCATGCGCAAGCGCGAAGAAGAAGCCGCCAAAGCCCAGGAAAAGGCCGCTCCACCCGAAGAGGAAGACGAAAAGAAATAGCCGATCTGGGCAGAACGGCGATAAGCTCGTAATCCAGTCCCGGCCCGGAAGGTGAAATTCCCGGCCGGGATTTTTCTTTTCACAATCCGATGCCACCGGTTTCCCCACCGAACTCCGCCGACTCGTCCCCGGTCGACCCCGCGCTCGCCCGCAACGTGCGCGCCTTCGGCTGGGCAGCCCTCTTTAACGACACGGCCACGGAGATGAGCTACTGGCTCCTGCCGCAATTCCTGGTGGGAGTGCTCGGCGCCGGGCCGATGGCCTTCGGCCTGATCGAAGGCGCGGCGGAAACCGTGGCGAGTTTCGGCCGCCTGGCATCGGGTTTTCTGGCCGACCGCTGGCGGAGGCGTAAGCCTCTGGCGGCCTCCGGCTACACCGTGGCCAATCTCGCCAAGCCGCTTCTGGCACTTTCCCAATCCTGGGGCCAGGTCTTCTGGATTCGATTCTTCGACCGCGCCGCGAAGGGTTTTCGCGCTGCACCCCGCGATGCCATCATCGCGGAATCTGTCCCGGCTTCCCAGCGCGGCGCAGCCTTTGGATTCCGCCAGGCAATGGATTCGGCGGGCGCGATGGCCGGCCCACTGACCGCCCTGCTTCTCCTGCCCGTCTTTCTGGGGGATGTCCGCAAGGTGTTCTGGGCGGCAACCGTCCCCGGCCTGGCGAGCATCGCGGTGGCTTGGCTAGCCGTGCGTGAGGTTCGGCCGGCGGCTCCTGCGCCGGGGAAAGCGACCGAAGGCGTGCTGGCAGGTCTCGGCGGGGTGGACCGGGGGCTGTGGCTGATCCTCGCGGCGGTGGCGCTCTTCTCGCTGGGCAATTCTTCCGACCTCTTTCTCATCCTGCGCGCGCAAAATCTCGGCGTGCGTCCGGAACTGGCGCCGGCGCTGGGGTTCGTTTTCAACGTCGTCTACACCCTTTTGAGTTGGCCCGCCGGCAAGCTCTCCGACCGCATCCCGCGACGATTCCTCATCGTTCTTGGATACGCGGTGTATGCGTTAGTTTATCTGGGCTTCGCGCGGGCGGGCTCGGCGCACGTTATCTGGTTGCTGATGCCGCTCTACGGGCTCTACTACGCGCTCACGGAAGGTGTGTTGAAGGCGTGGATCAGTGACCTCGTTCCCAGCGGTCGGCGCGCCTCGGTCTACGGTATCTTCAATTGGATGGTGGGCGTCACGATGCTGCCGGCGAGCCTTGCCGCGGGCTGGATGTGGCAACGCTATTCCCCCGCTACACCCTTTTACTTCTCCGCGGGGCTTGCCTTCGCAGCTGTCATATTGCTCGCTTTGGCTGGCACCAGCCGCGCCCGTACATAAACTAGGAGCATCCCTGCCGTGGCGCCTGCTGAATCGATCCCGCAATCCACGATGGACGAGCCGCGTCCCGGCACGAACAACTGGTGGAATTCGTCGCTCAGCGAGTAGATCGCGGCGATGGCCAGGGCGGCCAGGGCTTTCCGCCCTCGCCAAGAGAAATCCTGCCCGCCACTGAACGAACCGTAAAGCAGCATGTAGAAGATGGCGTACTCCGACAGGTGGGCCAGCTTGCGAAGGATGTGGTGGACAAACCTGAAGGTCGCAGGCGAAACGACGATGTGGAAGAACTCGAGGACCTCTTGGAGTAGCCAGCCGGTGAACGAGCCACCATACGTTCCGGTGGAAAAAGCATAGATCGTTCCCGCCCAGGCGAGGGTCGTCAGCCACCAGACGATGGGCGACCATCCTTGCAGGCGAGAAGATGGGAGAGGTGGTTGATTCAATCTAGCAGACTAGCATGAAGGTCCCTTCCGCCTCCATACCCTTCTAAGGCCAGTGCATCCCGCCATTTTGAATCTTGAATCCGGAATCTGCATTGGCGGGGACGAAGAGACCAACATTCTGCTCGCGGGTCCGCGCGGCGGGCTCGAATTCGCAGCGCCTATTCCAGCCGGTAGTTGGGCGCTTCCTTGGTGATGATGACGTCATGAACGTGGGATTCCCTCAAACCGGCGGAGGTGATGCGCACAAAGCGGGACCGCTGCTGGAGTTCTTCGATCGTGGAGCAACCGCAGTAACCCATCCCGGAACGGAGTCCCCCGACGAGCTGCGCGACCATTTCGGCGAGCAGGCCCTTGTACGGGACGCGGCCTTCGATGCCCTCTGGGACGAGTTTGGAAACTTCGCCCTCCTGCGCGTAGCGGTCGCCGGAGCCCGCGGCCATGGCGGAGATTGAGCCCATGCCGCGGTAGGACTTGAAGGTGCGGCCCTGATAGAGAATCGTTTCGCCGGGGCTCTCTTCGGTGCCGGCAAAGAGGCTGCCGATCATGACGGTGCTCGCGCCCGCGGCGATGGCCTTGGTGATGTCGCCCGAGAACTTGACGCCGCCGTCGGCAATGAGGGGAACGCCGGCCTTGCGCGCCACGCGCGCGCACTCGCTGATGGCCGTGAGCTGCGGCACCCCCGCGCCCGTCACCACCCGCGTGGTACAGATCGAGCCCGGCCCGATGCCCACCTTCAGGCCATCTACGCCGAGTTGGATCAATTCGCAGGCGGCCTCGTAGGTGGCCACGTTGCCCGCCACGAGCTCCAATTCGGGGAGCTTTTCTTTCAGCGCCCGCACCGCTTCCATCACGCGTTCGGAGTGGCCGTGCGCCGTATCGACGGCGATCAAGTCCACTTTGGCGTTCACCAGTTCCTGCGCGCGCTCG
>JAIQGB010000174.1 GCA_020072905.1 Terriglobia bacterium
GGATTCGCTCCTCACCGTCCAACAAACAAGTCCCCATCGCCATGCTGACCGCCTACGACGACGCCGAGACCATGCGCAAGGCCTTCCGGGCCGGGGTCACGATCTTCCTCGGCAAGCCCTTCACCGCCAAGAAACTGCATGGGCTGCTGCGCACCATGCGGGGTCCTATGCTCAGGGAGAAAAGGCGCTACGCCCGCTTTCCTGTACGGATCACCGTCCAATGTACCTGGGGCGGGAAGACCTTCGAAGCAGCCAGCTTGAACATCAGCGAAGGTGGAATGCTGATGGAGCCTTCGGGCGGTGTGGCCGTGGGCGAAGGGGTCTCTCTCCAGTTCACGCTTCCTAAGGTCCAAAAGAACGTCAAACCCCGCGCCCGGAACATCCGCAAGGAAAAACCCGACCGCATGGCGGCGCAGTTCCAGACCTTCACAACCGAAGACCAGGACGCAATTCGCGCTTATATTGTGACGGAGATTTCGGGATAATCCCCGGCGCCCCTCGGCCCGAGGAGCCGCAGGAGAATTGTCCAGCGCTAAGAGGCGAAAACACTTACGCCCTTCCTCCGCGGGGAGGAAGCGCAGCAAGGATGGAACCGTGGGTTCGCCTTAGGCTTTGCCGAGCTTTCCCGCCAGCGTCACGAGCAGCTTGCGGTTCGGACTAGACATGCCCTCGAAGGCCTTTACTAGTTTCTTAACGGGCTTCGATAGGGCCGCCTGCTCGGGCATCTTGAGCGCCGTGGGCCGTCCCTCGCCTTGGAATAGCAACTGGTAGGGTTCGACCTCCAGGGCCTTGGCGAATTTCTCCAGGGTGGCCAGTGACGGAGCTGTGTAGCCCCCCTCCACCCGCGAAATATAGGAACGGAGCAGACCCGAGCGTCTCTCGATGTCGCCCTGTGACAACCCCTTGGCTTCGCGCAGTTCTCTTAGTCGTTTTCCGATGTCCATGCTACGATGAAAACAGAAATCACGAGGCTTGTCAATGGTATCGTTCGGAGGAATTAGCGCCCCAATAAATGAAGGCCCCCCACTTGTGACTCCCGCCCTTGCCCGCCCGGCTTCCCGCTCTTCCACGCCGCATCAAGCTCCACGGGGACGCGTTTCTTTGCCGCTTCGCTGGCGAGTCAGGTGATAGGCAGCCCAGTCAAGGAATGTCAAGGCAATGATCGAACCCACGTACTCACTGAGGTTCGGCAACAGGACGGCGAGCGTTGCGCGCCGGGCAACTTCCGGTTGATTGTGGTCCGTCACAGCGAGGATTGTCACCCCCGCACCATGGAGCCGCTCGATCAAGCCATGAAGGGGCTTCTTGACGCTGCAGCCTGAGCCGGAGAGGACGAGCACCAGTTTCTCCTGCTCGAGAACCTCGGGAGGACAGGCATGCATCTCCTCGGGCGAGAAAACCTGGACACGCAGTCCGCCCAGGCTGCGCAGAGCGCTCGCCGCGAGAAGTGCCGCCGGATAGTAAAGGCCTCCCGCTACCACCGAGACAACGCCCCGGCCGGACAGTTCTCCCGCCAGGGATTGCACCGCATCGGGAAGCTGGGTCAGCGTCCATTCGATGTGCTCAGGCAGCGTCCGCAACTCTCCCTCCAGCTTTCCGATCTGCGGCGATGGTCGCTTCAGGGCCTGCGCCACCACCCCGACGAGACCCTGCATGGCCGCAAGCTGGCACACAGCGGCCATGAAGTTGTCAGGATGCTCTTCCCCGCCGCGCACCAGGAAAACCCCATCTGCGGCCTTCGCCAGCGGGCTTTGGGCGTCGCGGGTGAGTGCCAGCACGGTGGCGCCACGGGCTTTTGCAGCGCGAGCCATTTCCAGCAACTCCGCCGATCCTTCCCAGGAAATGACGATGAGAACGGAGCGCGGCCGAAGGGCTGATTGGGAATAGGCGTGGAACTCTTCCGGCGTGCGAACCACCACGGGCCAGCCGAGAAGGCTTTCAAAGGCATAGGCCCCCGCCAGTCCCACCGCGAACGACGCGCCGCAACCAACCATGTAGACCGGCAGCTCACCCCAGCGAGCGCGGCGGACCAACTCCTCCCACTCGGGCCGGCCCTTCTCAAGTATCTCCCGCAGCGCGCGCGGAAGATCCAGGAACTGTCGGCGAACGTCCCCCGGCATTAGAAACACCCCCCAGCGTTGTTGGCATGGGGGAATCCGCAGTGGCGAGACCCCATCCTGAAGACGGCGTGCGGGCTAGGCCGAAGGCCAGCTCTTCCCAGCGGGAGCCAATTACGCGGGCGTCTGATACCCAAGTCGAAGGTTGCCATGGTCAAGGGTAGCGGAGTATATCGCATCCTCAATGTCTAGACGATTCGTTGCCTCCCGATTTTTGCACTCAGAGGACAAAATTACCTCTTCACACGCCGAAGCGAGTGCTATAATGCCCGCTTCGGTCAGACCAATTGCACCAAAAGAGGTTTTCCTGAAAGCGACAGCAGTCGGCGTGACGTCTCCATATGGGACGATCTGGAGAAGCAAAGGAGCGGATCATGAGTCGGAAAAAGGACAAGCCGCGCAAGTCCGCCGCCGAAGCATTCTCGCGCCGTGATTTTCTGAAGGGCGCGGGGGTTGCGGTCTCCGGCGGGCTGATGGTGGGTGAACAGGTGGCTGGCGCTACCCCACCCGAGGGCGCGACGCAGGTTCTCGGGCCGGGAGCAGTTCCCATCACTCTGAAAATCAATGGCAGGCCCCACAAGCTGAATGTCGAGCCGCGCGTGACCCTGCTCGATGCGCTGCGGAACCACCTGGACATCACTGGCGCCAAGAAGGTCTGTGATCGCGCCGCGTGTGGCGCCTGCACCGTCACCCTGAACGGGAACCCGGTTTATGCCTGCGCTGTGCTCGCCATCGAGGCGCAGGGCAAAGAGATTCAGACCATTGAAAGCCTGACGACGGGCGGCAAGCTCCATCCCGTCTCCGCGGCTTTCGTCGAGCACGACGCGCAGCAGTGCGGCTTCTGCACGCCAGGCTTCGTGATGGCGGTCAAAGCCTTCCTCGATAAGAATCCCAATCCGACAATGCAGGATATCGAGAAGGGACTGGGCGGCAACCTCTGCCGTTGCGGCACCTACGTGGGTGTTCGGCAGGCCGTGCTTGAGGCTGCCAAGGCAATGAAGGGAGGGAAAGCGCATGCCTAAGTGCAAATATGATTGGCCCGAGGCTGGCGAGCGCCATCTTATCGGCACCCGGATCGACCGTATTGACGGCCCGGCCAAATCGAGCGGTCAAGCGAAGTACACCTATGACATCAACCGGCCGGGAATGCTCTTCGGAAAAATCGTGGCCTGCCCGTACGCCCACGCCAAGATCAAGTCAATCGACACCGCGGAAGCCGAGAAGTTGCCTGGTGTGAAGGTTCACCTCGTTCAGAATGTCGGCACGGAAATCCAGTGGGCCGGCGATGAGGTGGTGTACGTTGCGGCGCCCACTGAGGAACTTGCCAGCGACGCGGTGGCGAAAGTGAAGGTCGAGTATGACGTCCTGCCGCACCTGGTCCATGACGAGGATCTGAGCAAAGTCGGGGACCGCGGCAAGCCGGCCGCGGAACAGAAGAGCGGCGATACGGTTGCCGCGTTCAAAGACCCCGACGCCGTGATTTCGGAAGGATTCTACGGGACGCCGATCGTCACCCACTGCTGCCTGGAGGCCCACGGGCAAGTCACCGAGTGGGCCGACGCGCAGAACCTCAAGGTTTGGGCCTCCACGCAGAACCTTTCCGGCCTGCCCGGAGCCATCGCCGAAGCGATTGGAGTGCCCGCCACGAATATTGAGATCTTCACGCCCTACATGGGGGGCGGGTTCGGAAGCAAGTTCGGGCCTGACCGCTGGGGCATCGAATGCTCCAAGTTCTCAAAGGAAGTCGGCAAGCCCATCAAGATGATGCTGGAACGCGACCTGGAGCTGATGATGGCCGGCTCGCGGCCATCGCACTACGCCAAGGTCCGCGTTGCGGCAAAGAAGGACGGCACCATCACCGCCTGGGAATCGGACTCGTGGAGTACGGGCGGTCCGGCGGGCGGCGGCAAACCTCCCATTCCCTACGTGTTCAACATCCCGAACCAAGTGACGCGCCACACTTCGGTTTCCACGAACACCGGCCCGGCGCGCGCTTGGCGAGCTCCCAATCACCCCCAGTCGGCCGTCCTCACCATGTGCGCGCTCGACGACCTCGCTGCCAAGCTCAACATGGACCCCATCGAGTTCTTCCACAAGAACGCGGACCTGGCGAGCGAGCGCACGGAGGTCTACCGCCAGGAACTTCGCAAGGCCGCGGAACTTGCGGACTGGCAAAAGCTCTGGCATCCGCGCGGCGACAAGACTCCCGGCCACATCAAACGCGGCTTGGGCGTTTCCATGCACACCTGGGGCGGTCGCGGGCATAACAGCAACTGCAACGTGACGGTCAATCCCGACGGCTCAGTGGAAGTCGCCCTGGGCAGCCAGGACCTCGGCACGGGCACGCGGACAATCATCGCGCTCACCGCGGCCGAAACCTTTGGC
Organism: Terriglobia bacterium; assembly: GCA_020072905.1. Classification (GTDB taxonomy): domain Bacteria; phylum Acidobacteriota; class Terriglobia; order UBA7540; family UBA7540; genus JAIQGB01. The sequence goes on from JAIQGB010000174.1 coordinate 4,503, forward strand.
TTGCCGATTGAAGCCATCACGGTGAAGATCGGTGATAGCAAGTACCCGGCTTCAGGCGCTTCGGGGGGCAGCACGACGGTGGGCGGTGTAAGCGCCTCAACCCGCCGCGGAACCATCGATGCCCGCGATCAGCTCTTCGCGGCTGTGGCCCCCGGCTTGGGTGCGCAGCCCGACCAACTCGAAGCAGTGGGCGGCAAAATCCAGGTAAAAGGCGATTCCTCGAAGAGCCTCACCTGGAAGCAAGCCTGCGCGAAGCTCGGCGTCAAGCCCGTCCAGGTGACGGGCAAGAATCCTGGCCTCTGCGAGTTGGGCTCGAGCGGCGTGGGCGGAGTCGAGATCGCCGACGTTTCCATCGACACCGAAACGGGACTCGTCAAGATAAACAAGATGGTTTGTGTGCAGGACTGCGGGCTCGTCCTCGATCTCAAGACCGCAGAGAGCCAATGCTACGGTGCCCTGATTATGGGAATCACTTACTCCCTCTTCGAAGAGAAGATCATGGACGCGACGACCGGTCGCATGGTGAATCCCAACATGGAGTTTTACAAACTGGCCGGGATCGGCGACATCGGCGAGCTGGTGGTTCACATGATGACCGGGCCGGGCTACGACGAGCGCGGCGTGATCGGCCTCGGCGAGCCACCGGTGATCTCGCCCGGTGCTGCGATCTCGAACGCGGTGGCCAATGCCATCGGCGTGCGTATACCCACTATTCCGATCACTCCTGACAAAGTGCTCGCGGCGCTCGAGAAAGGAGGGATGGCCTAATGCAAGCCTTCGAATACGCAAGCCCAACCAGCAAAGAAGCGGCTGTCAAGCTGCTGGCCTCAGAGTGGGGTGAAACCGAGGTTCTGGCCGGCGGCACCGACCTGCTCAGCCTGATGAAGGACCAGGGCTCCGCGCCCAAGCGGGTGGTTAGCCTTGCGGCCGTTAAAGAACTGAAGGCTATCGAGTACAACCCCTCGACGGGCCTGCGCCTTGGCGCCCTGGTCACGCTCCGTGAGTTGCTCGATAGCGCCGAAGTGCGGAAGCCATACCCAGCCCTCATCGAGGCCGCCGAGGGCGTCCGCAGCCCGCAACTGCACAGCATGGGCACAGTGGGAGGTGACCTCCTGCAGCGTCCACGCTGCTGGTATTACCGCGGCGGCTACGGACTGCTGGCCCAGATGGATGGCAAGTCGCTCGTTCCAGACGGCGAGAACCAGTACCACGCCATCCTGGGGAATTCCGGCCCGGCGTACTTCGTGAATCCGTCGAGCTTTGCTCCCATCCTGATCGCTCTAGGAGCGAAGGTTCGCCTGTTTGGACCCGGTGGAGCGCGCGACGTCAGTCTGGACAAGTTCTATGGAACTCCCACCAGCGCCGACCAGCGGGAGTACGACCTGAAGCCTAACGAAATCCTTACTGACATCCTCGTGCCCGCTGCGGGCGGGGCGAAAATGGCAGTCTACGAAGTTCGGCAGAAAGAAGCGCTGGACTGGCCGCTCGCCGCCGCCGCGGTGGTTCTGAATCTCGACGGCAAAACCGTCAAGTCGGCACGCGTGGTGCTGGGTCACGTTGCTCCCACGCCCTGGCCTTCGCCCGAAGCCGAAGCGGCGCTGGCCGGAAAGACCGTCAGCGAGTCGGTTGCCGAAGAGGCCGGAAAGGCGGCCCTCGCCAAAGCGACGCCGCTCTCCAAGAACGCTTACAAAGTTCAACTGGCGCGCGTGGCCGTCAAGCGCGCCGTGCTCGCCGCCGCCGAAGGAGGTGCATAGTCATGGCCGAACCCACTAATCTTCCCGTCGTCCAGAACTCCTGCCGCTTCCTGCGCTCGAAAGAGATGTACATCCACGCCGAGCCCGACCCGTCAGTCCCCAGCGGCCGCAGCGGGCATTTCTGGTGCGTCCACACCCAAACCGTGATCGGCCCGGACGGCAAGGTGGTCCACCAGGACGAATGCCATTCCGACCGCATGTGCTTCGAATCGGTCTGAACATGCACTGTCGCGGCGGTCCCTGACCGCCGAACCCTTTAGGGGCGGTTCCCTAACCGCCCCTTTTTCTTTCACTTCCCCGCCAATCAACGCTCCCCGCCTTTCCTGTTGAAAGAGCTTGCAAGGAGATGTACAATTAGTCCTTCAGGGCGACGTGTAACAAAACTGGCAGGAGGTCTAGGAAAATGCGGAAAATCCTAACCGCAGGGTCGTTGGGGCTTTTTGTCCTGGCTCTGGCCGCCATGACGGCGAAGGCCGCCATCCGCGGCGATTACATCGAAGTGCGCAGCGCGGATGTGTACACCGGCGCATGTTTTGCCAATTCCGAAGTCGGCTTGGTCGGCAAAGAAGCCATTCTCGCCTGGAAGGTGAAGGACGGAAACTGGAATGGTGTAGACCTGAGCGGGTTGGGCGTAGTGGCGGTTGTCCGGGCGCAGTCGACGCTGGGCGATCCGTACCACAATCCCTATCCCGCCAAATCCGTTCTGATCCTTGACGAGCGCGCCTCGCCTGCGCAGCGCGAAGCGCTCGAAGCCTTCGCGAAGGCGATGGCCGGGAAACTGGTTGAGCATGTCGTGCGAGTCGACGCCGCGCCCATCGATCTGGAGGTCGTGCCGGGCCACCACGACGCGCGTGCCAAGCTTACCGCTGGGACTCTAGCGCGCATCGAGACGCGCTCGCTTTGCACTGGCGATCACCTCTGCGGGAACGAATTCGTCTACTATCCACCGCTCACCCAGGTCGCCAACGCCATGCCCGCCTATACGATTGAAGAGGCTTTCACCGGCAAGGGCTTGGACGCTGTCTGGTGGCGCGCCGACAAGCGCAGCGCGTTCATTGGCAGCTTCGCCCGGTAAAAACGCGAGCTGCGGCTTTGAGTCCGTTCGGCTGGCTCACGGCAGACTCTGCGGAGGGCCTGCCGTTGCCGGGGGAAAACCCAAAAGCAGATTCTTGCCTCGTCTTGTGGCATGCGACACAGGCCTTCGCTTGGAATGTCATGCGCAGTAATTAGTTATCGTCCTTCGCACCTTCGGACAAGAAAGAACGGGAGGTCGCAGCAAACGGCTTCCCGTTTTTTGCTTTCTGCATCATAATTTTGAAGGAGGCTCTCTCATGCGACGAATGCTTCGGGTGTTCCCTGCCCTGGCGACGGCGATGCTCTTGGCGGCTTCGGTATTCGCACAGGGCGACTACAAAGTCGAAACAATCCCCGCTCCGGCGGCGGCAGATGTGCCCAAGGCATTACTCGATGTCCTCGATGCGCAAGGCGCGCGCGTCACCGGTGACCAGGGCGTGGTCTGCGAAGTCTGGTTGCGCAAGGGGATGGAGCTCGGCCAACCCGCCGGCGGCCTGGGCGACACTTTGTACGGTCAGCTAGGAACAGGAAATGTTGTAGGCGTGCTGCATTTCCCCAGTCAGTCCGCCGACTTCCGCGGCCAGATCATCAAGCCGGGCTATTACGTTCTTCGCCATGCGCTGATCCCGCAGGACGGCGCGCACATGGGCGCTTACGCGACGCGTGACGCTCTACTGCTCACCCCCGCCGCCGCCGACACGCAAATTGACCAGACTCTGGCCTTTGAGGATATGGTGAAGCTCAGCCGGCAGGCTTCCGGCACGCCGCATCCCGGGTTTCTGGTGATGAGCGCAGTGAGCGACGGCGCTTCGTTCCCGTCCGTGGTGAAGGACGACACGGGCCACTGGAACCTTCAAATGAAGGTGCAGGGCAAGAACGGCGAGCTGCCCATCGGGATCACCGTGGTTGGAAAGTGGGAAGGGGCGTGAGCCCGAGTCTCGCGCTACTCTCTCGAGTTGGGAATGGTGTTATGCGGCGAGAACTCAAGACGCATAGCTTGATTGCGCTGCTCGCGGTCGCCTCCCTGGGCTTCGCGATTCCGGGGCTTTGCGTCCAGACGGGCAACGCCAAGCCGGAGCTTCCAATCGAGGGGAAGTTGGTGCAACTTCCGGGCTCCGGGCCCGTCCTGCGGGTCAAGGGCAAGGACTACGAGCTCAGCACTCGAACCACTTGGCTTTTCCACACGCTCCAGGACAAGCGCCTCACCGGTCGAGAACTCCGCGTGGAAGGCGAGTGGCAGCCTGACGGCACGTTGAAGGTGAACCACTTCTACACCGTGCACAACGGCCAGCTCTTCCGCGTGCGCTATTTCTGCGAGGTCTGCAACATCGAAGCGCTCGAGCCCGGCAATTGCGTCTGCTGCCAGCAGCCCACGGAAATGCAGGAAATCCCCGTCCCGGAAAAGTAGCGCCAGGCTTCAGCCCGGCATCTGCCGCCCTGAAGGGGGGCGCTACAAGTGAAACGTAGGGCGCTACCCGCGAGTGGGCTCGGTTGACAGTCCGTGCTGCCGGGTGCTACAAAAGTGAGAAGGCCACTCCGCACCAGCCAAGGCCGAGGTGGTGAGCGTAGCTCAGCTTGGTAGAGCGCCAGACTGTGGATCTGGACGTCGCGGGTTCGAATCCCGTCGCTCACCCCAAATCTCTCTGCCGCAGTGCAAACCAAACGTTGATCAAGAGAATCCTGGCGGGCATTGAAATCCGTGGGACGAAGACGGCGGTGCTGATTTCCACCCCCTCGTCGGAAGAAATCACGCGCGTCGAGCTCCCCGCCGCCCGGCGAAAGACCCGCAGCACGCCATCGGACTCATCAAGGAATTGAGATAGGAAAGCAACGGACGCCTGGGCGAGACCATCAGCGCGACATCCCACGGCTCCCATTCGCTCCTGCACACTCCCCTTGAAAGGCAGCCTTTCAAGGGTATCGAGAACGAGAGGTCGCCTATGGCCTGGCCGGGACAGATTTCCAGTGATGCCTGTCTAGAGGAAACGCG
>JAIQGB010000506.1 GCA_020072905.1 Terriglobia bacterium
GTGGCTCCCTCACGAGAGAGTGTGCTGGGATCGAGGGCGAATAGCGCGGGACGCGTAGCTGCGCCGCCGCCTGCCGTGGCGAGCCGGCAGGTGATCGCCAAAGCGCCACCACCTCCGCCGCCTGTGCCTTTCGCCAGACAGCAGCAGGCCTTGGCAGCGCATCCGGGAGAGCCCCTAGCGCGGCAGGAAGTGCAGACCTTGCGTCCGGCGAATACGCCTGCCGCGCAACCGCTGGTCAAACTGGCGCCTCCGGGGAAACCGGCGACGCCGAACATGGGCTGACCGAGCAACCAGCCAGGGAATTTGCCGAACGCCGGAAGACCAGGCCAGCCCGCCAATACGCCGCCTGCGAACCGGCCGGGCAACCAGCCTGCTCCGAACGAGCGTCCTGGGGCGACGATTCCGGCCCAGCCGATTACCCGGCCGGAGCCACCAAGCCGTCCTGAGCCGACTCAGCCTGCCCCGACTACCCGGCCGGAGCCACCAAGCCGTCCTGAGGCGACTCAGCCTAAGCCGATTATCCGGCCGGAGCCACCAAGCCGTCCTGAGGCGACTCAGCCTGCCCCGATTACCCGGCCAGAGCCAGCAAAGCGTCCCGAGCCGACTCAGCCTAAGCCGATTACCCGGCCGGAGCCACCAAGCCGTCCTGAGGCGACTCAGCCTGCCCCGACTATCCGGCCAGAGCCAGCAAAGCGTCCCGAGCCGACTCAGCCTGCCCCGATTACCCGGCCGGAGCCAAACCGTCCAACTGCGCCGCCGGCGCGGAATGATCGTCCACCGTCAGCGCAGCCGAATAATCGGCCGGAGCCGAACCGTCCCGAGCCCGCTCCGCGGTCGCAAACTCCTCCGCCAAGCGAGCGCCCGCAACAGCGCACACCGCCTCCTGCAAAAACGGGGCCTGCAGCGCAGCAGCCACAGCGCGCGCAGCCCAAGCCGCTGACGCCGGAAGAAAAGAAGCGTCAGGACGAACAACGGAAGCGGGACGAGAAGCCACAGCCCCCGCAATAGCAGAGACGGCGGTGGGGAAAACTTAAATGGATTATCCGGGCATCCTGAGGTTTCTCAGGGTGCCCATTTTGCAGCGCTATCGACGGTTCCGGATCGAGCGGCTTGGTGGTTGAGTCCGCGGCGGGCGGCAGCGGTTACCCTCAGGCGCCTCCGGGGAAACCGGCGACGCCGAACATGGGCCGGCCGGGCAACCAACCGGGCCCGGGGCGGAAGGGGCGTCTTTCAGAACATTACGGTAGGCAGAATGAGAATTGCGCTTCAGATTTTGGTGGCCCTGATCGTATTGGGTGTTCTCCTCTAGCTCGTCAACAGCTTCATACCGATGGCGGGCTCCATTAAGTCGATCTTGAACGCCGTCGTAGTCATCGCGGTAGTTTTGTGGCTCCTAAAAGTATTTGGATTGATGAGTTCATCCCACTGGCCCCGGCAGTCGTACCGCGCATGTTTGATTAACCGGCCGCCTGTCTTCACCAGCCCCTGGTGCCTACTTGTCAGCGACCAGTCGTCGAGCCTCTTCAGCAGCGCCACCGCCTCGGCCCCACACGTAGTTTCCCTTCATTAGACTGGGATGAGCAATTCTGACCAAACGTGCGAGCAATGCTGAACTGACACGCAAATTAGCCGAGGGTATAAGGAGTGAATGGCAAGCTGCCTGCCAAGATCTGGTGGGAGGCGGATGTCAGAGGGAGGATCAACATGCTTTGGACAATTATTGTGGTTCTGTTTGTCTTGTGGGCTTTGGGATTGGCCACTTCCTATACGTTCGGCGGGTTCATCCATGCGTTGCTCGTGCTCGCAGTGATTGTGTTTGTGTATAACCTGCTTACCGGTCGCAGATCTTCTGCCTGAGGCGGCCGAACGAGCCAAATCTCAGAGGTCGGCAGGGTTTAACCCTGCTGCGCCTCTCATTCTGGGTGCGCTGGCCCTCGCCTACCAAGGTCTCAGCTACACCCGTCAAGAAAAGGTACTTGATGCTGGAAGCAGAGGGAGGCTGTTATGGCGCGTGAGAAAAACCACCCTGAGGTCGTTGCCGCAAATCAGAAAAGGCAGCCGCTCGATTGGCACGTCCTCCTGGCTGGATTCGCTGGCGAGAAAACCGCTATCGAATACGGCGCGAACCGCACCATCTACCGCCAAGGAGACCCTGCGGATTCGGTGTTCTACATCCGACGGGGCAAGGTGAAGCAGGCGGTGACCTCCAAACAAGGCAAGGAAGCGACCGTCGCCATCCTGGGCACCGGTGACTTCTTCGGCGAGAGATGCCTCGCCGGCCGGCCGTTGCGCATCGGCACGGCGACCGCGATTACCGATTGCACGCTGGTTAAGATTGAGAAGGCGCTGATGGCGCGCCTGCTCCACGAACAGCACAACATCTCGGAAATATTCGTCACGCATCTGCTTTCGCGCAGCCTCCGGTATGAAGCGGATCTCATCGATCAGCTTTTCGACTCCAGCGAGAAGTGTCTGGCCCGGAGTCTCTTGCTGCTGGCGCATTTCGGCAAGGAAGGTCGCTCCGAGAGTGTCCTTCCCAGAGTCAATCAGCAACACCTGGCGCAAATGGTCGGCACCGCCCGGTCGCGGGTCAGTCATTTCATGAAGAAGTTCAAGAAGCTGGGCTTTGTCGATTACACCGGCGGCGGCGGGTTGACGGTGCATAGCGGCCTCCTTAGGGTGGTCCTGCACGACTAGTCTCGATGTCGAACCCTCGGTAATATCGACCCGCCCTACACCGTAGTTCCCCCTCATCCTCTGACGTGAGCAGTTTTGACCAAACAGGTGAGCCGTACTGGACTGACACGCGAATCGTCCCAAGCTATAAAAAGGGTGCCCCAAGCTCCCAGCAGGATCTGGTGAGGAAGCAGGTGACGCTCTCCGGGCTTCGCGGGCAAAGTAGGAGCTCCAAATGAAAAGGCTTACTCTGATTACCCTGGTTCTTCTGTTTCTGACCTTTTGTTCGACGGCTTTCGCAGGAGAG
>JAIQGB010000175.1 GCA_020072905.1 Terriglobia bacterium
GTGCCCAACGCGAGGTCGAGTTCCGTGCGCTCTGCGACCCGGGTGACAGATGAGCTCGCGGTGTTCAATGCAATGCCTTTGAATCTCTGAGGGCCTTCCTTCCATCGGCGGGAATTACCCGCATGAAATTGTTCGACCAATTTCGAAACTAAGAATTGTGTTGCGACTACAGAATGTGGGGTCTCATTCGAAGAATAAGCCGAAGATATTGTGGTTATGGCCCGTACATTGCTTTAGATTTTGCATAGGGGCGAAGGAAAATTATTGATATACAAACGTATGTATGGTATTAATTGACTAACTTCTCAGAATAAAAGAGCTACGGAATTTCGCAGATGGAAAAGGGGACTGCAATGTTGGCATTAATGAATCCAAAGGAGCTCAGGAATTGCACATCCAGGAATTCTGGCAATGAGCCGACTCGGATGTCATTGGATGAACTTGTGGTCGCCACGGGCAAGCGCCTTCAGGCTGGGTATATCGACGGCGCCATTCCCTACCTTCGACAACATGAGGCTGAACTGTGGGCCCAACTTGAGGCGCTGGATCTGGAGGAGTCTCTTGACGCGCTTCTGAAGTATGAACGCCTTTTCTTCGAAGGGCTTCGCCGATACCTCTCTCACCTGGAGGCACAGCGCCAGGCTGCCTGATCGCGATCCTTACGCTGCCAGAGAATCCTTGGGTCACTCGGTTCTTCTTGGATCAAGCCAACCCTGACATTCCACCGCTCTTCTCGGCGCCCGCCGTGGGATTGTAAGTTCCGGCATTGTGGAGATCTGCGTCCAAACCGGGATTCGTCCCCTAGCATTGCCTCGACTCCTCGCAGCGCAAAATTCTCGACACGCTGATGGATAGAAGTGTACTCTGTAGCGCGATTGGAATGGAGCGAGATGGACGGGGTGAAGGGCGGCTGACCCACGACGCCGCGTCGGTGCCTCTCATTGGAGGTATCCCGGCTAGGTGTGGCCCTTCTATCCGACGGGAACGCTCCCCCGAGATTTCCTGGCGGATTACAGCCAGCACTTCGGAGTCATGGAGATCGATTCGACTTTCTGCCAGATCCCGACGGCTAAAATGGTGGATGTTTGGAGCGTCGCCACACCGAAGAGATTCGGCTTCGCCCCGAAGGTGCCGCAGGCTGTCACCCGCGAGAAGCGCCTCCAAAATTGCGCGGCGGAACCGGACGCGTTACTTTCCACGATGCCCCGTCTGAGGCCGGAGCGTGGGCCACGTGTTTTCCCGTTCGATGCTTCTTTCCGGGTGGATTCACTGCCCATGCTCGCCGAGCCTCTGACCGGCTTGCCCTCGGATCTCCGCTACGCGGTCGACGTCCGGCGTCGAGACCGGTTCTGCCATATGCTTTGCCGGCTCCTGGAAGAGCACCACACCGTGTTGGTCCTGGCGGGACTGAATTATCTGCGGGAATTGGAACGGGTTTCGACCGACTTCGATTCCGTTCGGCTGCTCGGCAGGCGGAGCGGCACTCCGGGTGATTTCAGCCGCGTGCGTCTTGACCAGAAGCCCGAACTCACCCTCTGGCCCGGACGTATCCGCGAATATCTGAGGCGTGGCCTCATGGTGTTCGTGCTCGCCAACAACCGTTTTCAGGGACACTCCACAGCCACGGCCTGTGCGCTTCTGGCCGAGACAACCGGGGTCGCCTCCAAACCATGAGCGTGGATTTCCTCTCCTTCGATCTGCCCGGGTCCGTGATGCGAGGCATTAAGGCCGCCGGCTTTACCGCCTGCACACCGATCCAAGAGGAAGTGCTTCCCATCGCTCTTCGGGGGAGAGATGTGGCAGGCCAGGCGCAGACGGGAACGGGGAAGACGGCGGCTTTCCTGGTCTCCATTTTCACGCGGCTCCTGCGAGAACCTGACCGGCGGACGAAGGGGCTCGTCGGCCCACGCGCCTTGGTGGTTGCGCCCACACGGGAATTGGCGGTGCAGATCCACCAAGATGCAGTCTTGCTCGGCCAGGCGACAGGCCTTGACATGCAGGTGGTGTATGGCGGAGTAGACTATCACAAACAGCGGGAGATCCTGCGCCGTGGAGTGGACGTGCTCATCGCGACACCCGGCCGGCTGATCGATTATTTTCAGCAAGGCGTCTTTGCCTTGAAAACGGTCGAGATCCTGGTCATTGACGAGGCGGACCGGATGTTCGACATGGGCTTCATCAAGGACATCCGGTACCTGGTGCGCCAGTTGCCTCCAGCGGAGCGACGGCAGTCATTCCTCTTCTCCGCCACCCTGGCCCCCCGGGTGCTGGAACTGGCCTACGAGTGCATGAACAACCCCACCATGATTTCGGTCGCCCCAGAGCAGGTTACCGCCGAGGGAGTGGAGGAGGTCCTCTACCACGTCACGCGGGAAGAGAAGTTTCCCCTCCTCCTCGGGCTGCTGGCGCAAGAGAAGGGCAAGCGCATCCTGATGTTTGCCAATATGAAGCATGAGGCCGAGCGACTGGCCGAGCGACTGGTCCGGGTCGGCTACCATGCCCGGGCCATCACTGGAGACGTGGACCAGAGGAAGCGCCTGAAGATCATGCAGGCATTCAAGCAGGGCGGCCTGCATATCCTGGTGGCAACCGACGTTGCCTCGCGCGGGCTTCACATCGAGGCGGTCAGCCATGTGATCAATTACGACCTGCCGCAGGATGCCGAGGACTACGTCCACCGGATCGGCCGCACCGCCCGCGCCGGGGCCTCGGGCAAGGCGATCAGTCTGGCGGACGAGCAGTACGTCCTGTCACTCGAGGCCATCGAGGAGTTCATCGGTCACAAGATCCCCGTCGAGTGGGCCGCCGATGGCCTCTTCGTGAAGCCGGCTGCGGTTGCCCGGAGTCGCCCGGACCGTCGTCCCGAGAGCGTCCGTCCGCCCCCGGGGGGAGCTGAAAGGCAACAGGCCCTTCCTGTTACAGCAAGGCCTTCCGTCGGGACGCACACGGGATCCATCGGCAGGACCTTGGATCTCATATCCTCCCGTTCGGATTCGAGGAGGCGAGGTATGGCCACGAGGGAAGAACATTTCGGCACGGGCCTGACACTGTACGGGCAAAACAAGCATGAAGAGGCCATCGCGGAATTGAGAAAAGCGCTGGAGATGGATCCATCGTTTGGCGACGCGCACCTGGCGATGGGACACGCCCTGCACAAGCTCAAGCGGCTTCCCGAGGCCGCCGAGGCCATTAAAAAGGCAATCGAGGTAAATCCCCAGGACCCCATGTATCACACCAGTCTCTCTACTGTGTATCGGGACATGGGGAGGATTCCCGACGCCGAGGAGGAGATGGCCATCTCCTTCCAGCTCCAGCGAGGGTAGTGACTGGATGGGGGGTGTGGCTGGGCGACCTCTTCCTGTCGCAGGTTGGACCCTTGTGCAAATGTCGGAGGCGGAGTACCATGCCCGCGAGCTCAGGGTGCCGCCCTCCGATGCCTGCCAGAGGTCCTCGCATGGGAATTTCCAGTCAGGCCATGCCGGAGGGTACTGATCGCTGTCGCCTGCGGTTCGCCGCCGAGGTGGCCGGCGGTCCCCTCCACCGGTATCACTGTCTCTGGCTCCCTTGGATTGGCCTCGGGATTCGGGTCGAGGAGAAGATGGCTCCTGCGACCGCGGCGTCCCCCCGCCCGGAGGAGGTCCACCCACGATTCATCGGCGGCCCTGACGGTCCGCCGGCCTCCGTCAGCGTCGTCTCGATGGCGAAAACATCAGGCGTGCCCATGGATCCGATTTCGACAAATCCCAAAGAGATCAACGTCAGTCGCGAGAAACGGCAAGTGCACATCCGGTGGCAAGACGGGCACGAGAGCGTGTACGGCTTCGATCTGCTCCGCAAGGAGTGCCCGTGCGCTCTCTGCAACGACCACAGGAGCAAACAGTCCATGTCCCGTGGACTCAGCCTCACGGTGCTGAGCGGACCGGTCATCCAGGCAGGTCAGATCCAAGTGACCGAGGTCAAGCCGGCCAAGCTCTTCTATCGGGCCCAAGGTCAGCCGGACGCCGTCGAGGCCCGCCGGACCGTGCTGGGCCTGGGTGTCGGTCGCCACATCCAGGTCAAGACCACGACGGGCAAGGAATATCACGGGAACATCCAGACGATCGACACGGACACCTTCACGATGCTGCCCGACCGCCAGACCTCCTCGGTCGAGATTCCGTTCTTACAGGTTCAGTACGTCGAGCAGAACCTCAGCAAGTTCGCGAAAATCGCGATTGCGGTCTTTGTGGCAGGTACGATTGCCATTGTGGTCTTGGTTGTCGTCTACGTGCACGCCGTCGACAAATCTTTTTAGGAACCTTTCAGCAGGGTAGCGCGGTCCTGTTTTGCAGGCCCGCGGCTCCTTCTGGATTCGTCGTGGACAAGCCGCCGACCTGAAAATCCAGGTCTGCGCTACCAAGCTTTTCCCCCGGCGTCCAACCCACGGTCAATACGACAAGCGGTAGGTGGCAGGTGGTGGGTCGTATATGGGGCAGGTAGAATCGGGATCGGGCCTCAGCCACGGCCGGCCTCCCCGAAACCTCCTCCGCCCATCGAAGACGGTTTTCTAACATCGCTGGCCAAGATACAAGCCACGGCCAGTCCGTCGGCTGACGGATTCTGACCGTGGGCTTTTTGTTTAAGAACCCACGGTTAATTCAAACCGCGAATTAACCGTGGCTACCAGCTACCTCGCTTCTACGTGCGGCACATTTAAGCCACGCTAGCGGTTGCTGCCTGTGGGTTATGGAGCTATCCTTACGTCGTGCGCCTGCAAAAGCTCATTTTTGCCCTGCCGTGTGTTGCATTGTTCGTTGTCCCCGCCCTTCCCGCACAAGAGGCGACAGCGACGCGTGTCACCATCAATGTGACTGAACCGACGGGGAGCGGCGTTGCGAACGCGCAAATCCGGTTGATCCCCTCGCCTGCTGGCAGCACGGCTAAACTGGCGACCGACGACAAAGGCCGACTATCGCTCGAATTGAAGCCCGGTGGCTACGGCCTATTTGTTAGCGAGCCCGGCTTCAGGAGATTCGTTACACACTTGGAAGTACGGAAGTCAAACGAGGTTCAGATAATTCCAGTTGTCTTACAAATAGCACCTATGGGTTCGCCGACCGTCTATCCGGCGTCGTTTAAGGATGCTCTGTTGCTCCAGGCGTTTCCCTACCACGAACCCGTGATGCTGCAGCCGGTCGAGCTCAAAGCCCTGCCTCACACGAAGGTCACTGTCCACAATCCACACAACAATGTCGACGAGACCTACTCCGGCGTCCCGGTCGCTGACCTCCTTACCAGGCTAGGGGCACCCCTCGGCAAGGAATTCTATGGCGTAGCCCTCCATAGCTACGTCGTTGCCACGGGTTCCGGCGGTGAGACGGCCGTACTGGCTCTTGCCGAAGTCGATTCCAGCGTTCATACCGGAGCCGTTCTAGTAGCCGACACAATGAATGGACATCCGCTCGACGCCAAGTCTGGACCGTTCAAACTTGTCCTCACCGAAGATAAGCTGCCGGTTCGCTGGGTGCGCAAACTCAAATCCATCGAACTCAAGTTGCTGGATTAGCCGTGGCGGGCGCAGGCCCGTCAGCTGACGGGTTGTCTGATGTCTGCGAAAATCCGCATGCCCAGGAGTGAGGGCGCGCGGGCGCGGCCTGGATTCCCGCATGCGCGGGAATGACGGCGGTGGTTGCCAGATCGCCGACCTGCCGGACTGCGGCATGTCGGCGCCACCCGCAAAAACCCACGGTCAGGAAGGCGCTGACCGTGCCTACCAGCCGGGATACCGACCCACACCAACAAGGTGGAACACGAACAGTACGTCTTGCGCGGACGCGCCGAGGTGGGAATCGACGGCAAGGTGCATGACGTGCACAGCGGCGACGTCCTCTACATTCCGGCCGGGGCGCCGCACTACTACCGGGTGATCGAGGCTCCCTTCGAATTTCTCTGCCTGGTGCCGAATGCCCCCGATCAGCTCGAAATCGTCAAGGACGATCGGTGAGTGCCCTGCCAGCTTGCTTCACAAGCGCGGTAGCGGAGAGTCGGTTTTTGACTCTGCGGCCCTAAACCTTGGGGAACGCAAAGCCGCAGACTTCGACACCCAGTCTGCGCTACCAAGCTGAGCGTGGGCTTTTCTTGTGTCCAAGAGCTCACGGTCAATTCCAATTGCGAATTGACCGTGGCTACCAGCCCTGATGTAGACTCTCCGCGCCACCGGTCCATACACCCCGGCGAGCCACCTGTCCTTGATCGGCCGAAGGAGAATCCCATGCGTCGTTCCCTCGCTATTGCTGCGTTGCTATTGTTGCCCACCGTAATGAATCCAGCCGAAACGAAGGCGGAGGAGACGATTCGCGTCGGGCTGATTCAGATGGACGCGCGGCTCTACGACAAACCCTACAATCTGGCGCGAGCGGAGAAGCTGATCCGGCAGGCGGCGGCGCGAGGCGCCAAGATCGTCTGCACGCCGGAAGCGGCGGTGCAGGGCTACGCGAGAGTTGATTTGCCTCCGGGCACCTCTGCGGATGCCCCCTCGATTGTCGCGGAGCGTGCGAAAATTCTGGCGGCGGCGGAAACGATTCCAGGGCCGGCCACCAACCGCTTTGCCGCCCTGGCGAAAGAACTCGGCATCTGGATCGTCTTCGGTATGGACGAGAATCGCGGCGGGAAGCTGTTCAACTCGGCGATTCTGATGAACCCGCGAGGCGAGATCGTGGGCACCTATAGCAAGGTCCATCTGCAAAACTGGATGCTGGCCTCCGGGGTAAACCACGGCGACGGTTTTCCGGTTTGGGAAGTTGAAATCGGCGGCGTGAAAGTGAAAGTGGGGATCGAGATCTGCTACGACATCCAGCACCCGGAGGCTACGCGCGAGCTGGCGCTGGGGGGCGCGGAGATTGTCTTCAACCCTTACTGCACTGACGATTTCTCCCGGCCGCTGCTCGTTCACCTGTACCAAACGCGGGCGCTCGAAAACCGCCTCTTCATTGTCCGCGTGAATTACGGCGCGCCGCGCAATACCGGAACCAGCTCCATCCTTGACTTCGAAGGGTCGACTCAAGACGAACTCGACAACGCCGAGGGCGTTTTGGTGGGCGACCTGAACCTCACCGCTCTCCGCGCGGTGAGGAACGACTGGAATCCGGTTTACGGCCTTCCCAACCGCTACCCGCCCGCCTACAAGCGTCTTCAGACCGAACGGCGATGACGACTTGAATGCCGAGGCGCGAAAACGGCTGGCCACGGCAAGGTCGGCGGCCGATGCGCACGCTTAAAGGGCGTCGCACGGGGCGCGATTCATGCGGCGCGCCAAAGCAGCCGAATACTTATGCTCGGACCCGAGGCGTGAGGGCCGGGCTCGGCGGTTGTAATCGAGGGCGCAGGGGTGTGCGACCCCAGGGTGGGGTGAGGGGTGTTGAAGCCGCGGCGCGCGGCCGCGGCGCCGGGTGCAATCCCCACCGAGGCCGCAGCGAGGTGAGGCAGCCATGCAGCTCAGGGTCCTGGCCGTCGATGATGAGCCCGTAGCGCTGGAGGTATTCAAGGCCGTGGTCGGCTCGCTCGGGTACGACGTGACGACCTTGTCCGACAGCCGGGAGGCCGCGCAACGGGTGATGACGGAGAAGTTTGACTTGATCGCCCTGGACGTCCTGATGCCCCTGCTGGATGGATTCGAGCTGACCGAGCGCATCCGCGCTTCGCGGACGAACCATTCGGTCCCCATTCTGATGCTCACCGGATCGGACAGCGTCGAGACCATGCGCCGAGGCTACGCTGCGGGGATCACTTTCTACCTCGCCAAGCCCATCAGTGCGGCGAAACTGCGCGGCCTCTTCAAGGCGGCGCGCGGCATGATGCTCCAGGAACGGCGCCGCTACGGCCGGCTTCCCCTCCGCGTCGATGTCGAATGCCAGGTGGGCAACAAGAGTTTCAAAGCCCGCAGCGTGGACCTGGCGCAAGGAGGAATCCTGCTGGAAGCTTCCGGTGAGATGGCGGAAGGTGACATCGCGGAGGTCAAGTTCGCCTTGCCGGGTGTGCGCCAGCCATTGAAACTGATGGGAAAGGTCGTGCGGAAGGTGCTGTCGGAGGGAATGGCCGTGGAATTCATCGACCCGGAGCCGTTGGAACGCGCCGCGCTCCACCACTACGTTGCGGCGAAGACCGGGGAGTGAATTTGGCCGTCAGCGGACAGTACGCGGTGGCCGAGGCACGCCGCGAAGAGACATTTACCCCGCAGGGGGCCCGTGCGCGAGCGGCAAATTGAACCGCGAAGAATCACTTGCAATTCGCCGCGCCGAGGAGTAAGAAGAAGGTATGCAGACGGGAGGAGATATGATTCCACCGGACATGCATTTGACGCACGGATGATCACACCGCTCTTGCGGTGCGTTACCGCTGGCGATCTCGCAGGAAGAGATCGCTACGGCGTCAATAAAAGCGAGAAAATGGGGAGCCATCCTCGGCTCCCCATTTTCGTTTCCGGGCTCGCTTCCTTGTCCCGGCCCCCTGGACTGTCAAGTCTCGGTGCTTCATAAAAAGAATCGATTTTGCGCCGCATCACACGGCTGCCCCTTGTTCCAGCGCGCCGTGAGTGGTACAAAGACTGCCTGCACGTTGAATCGTTTCCCTACGCGAGGTGCCAACATGGTTCGGTTCTTCAAAGGTCTGCTCGCCTTCGGCGTTCTCACGATGCTTTTCCCCGCCGCGATTTTTGCCGCGGAGCTGAAAGCCGGCGCGGCCCAGGTGGAGATCACGCCGCCGACGGGCCTGAAAATGTATGGCTACGCCGACCGCAAGTCCGGAGCGACGGGAGTCCTGGATCCGCTTTACGCGCGCACGCTGGTGCTGGAGGCGGGTGAAAAGCGCCTGGCGCTGGTGGTCCTGGACCTCGGCCGCGTCTTTGCCCCCTCCTGGATCGAGCGACTGCGCGCCAACGTCAAGAAATCGAGCGGCATCGATTACGTGCTGGTGGCGGCAATCCACACGCACTCGGGGCCGGACCCCACGGACCAGTTTCCTCCCTCGAGCGGCCCCGATTGGGCAACGCCGATTCTCGAGAAAGTGAGCCGCGCCATCGACGAGGCCCACCAGCACGCCGTGGAGGCCCGCCTGGGAACCGGTTACGGCGACGCTTACATCGGCCACAACCGCCTGCGCGACAATCCCGACGGCACGGCTTCCTGGTTCGAGCGCAATCCCACCATGATTCCTACCTCGCCCGTGGACCCCACCGTATCTGTGCTTAGAGTGGATAATATGCAAGGAGAGCCTATCGCTATCCTGGTCAACTACGCCTGCCACCCGGTGGTTTTCGGGACCGACAACCTGCAGTATTCCGCCGACTGGCCGGGGGTGATGGATAAGACCGTGGCGAAGGCTTTCGGCGGCAAGCCCGTCGTCATTTTCCTGCAGGGCGGCGACGGCGACATCAATCCTTATTACGCCGTCACCCCGCTCGAGCAGGACGCTGTCGGCCGGCGCGACTGGACGGGCGAACGGATTGGCCAAGAAGCCGCGCGCGTGGCCAAGGGCATCACGACCGCCCCCGACGCGAACGCGAGCCTGCAGTACGTTGAGGATGAGCTCCCCATGCACCTTCGCTGGGACCCTGCGCAGTTCCGCGAGGCCGTGCTCGAATCCTGGGGGCCGCAGGGCGCCGCGGAGTTCGACCGGCAGCAGCGAGAGCCGATGCGCCTGCCCGTGACGACCCTGCTCATCAACAAGCGCATCGCCGTGGTCACCCTGCCCGGCGAACCCTTTGTCGAGTTCCAGACGGACTGGCGCAACCGCTGCCCGGTGCCGGATGCCTTCTTCATGGGCTATACGACCGGGGACTTTGACTATTTCCCCACCATCCGCGCGGCAACTTATGGAGGCTATGGCGCCGCGAATACCGCCACCCGCGTCGAGCTGGGCGCGGGCGATCGCATGGTGAATCACGCGCTGATTCGCGTCTATGAGTTTCTCGGCCGGCTCACCGACACGCCGGAGGATTTGAAGAAGACCGGCAAATAGCGAACGACGACAAGACGAGACAAGGGATCAAATCATGACCGGATTGAGCCGAAGGGATTGCCTGCAGCGAACGCTGACCCTGCTGGCCGCGGCGGGAGCGGCGCCGGGGGCGGCGAAGGCGAGTGGGGCGGTTCGCAATTCCCCGGCCGCCAACCAAGCCGGGATCAAGCTGGCCGAGGTGTTGGGCATCGGCCAGGAATCGCGCTGGCGGCTGGCGCGCCAGATCGGCGTCAACCACGCGATCGTGAGCGTAGACGGCGCGCTCAGGAAAGTCCCCCGCGAGCAATACGAAGAGACTCTGGCGAAGATCAAAGCCACGTACGACGCCGCGGGACTCACCATCGCCGGCGTGGAAAGCCATCCGGTGCCGGCGGAGAAGATCAAGCTTGGCCTCCCAGGGCGCGATGAGGAGATCGAGAATTACATTGCCGCCATCAAGGCTCTCGCCAAGGTCGGCATTCCCATGGTCTGCTACAACTGGATGGCGGGCCTCGGCTGGTACCGGACCAACCAAGCCGTACCGGCGCGCGGCGGGGCGCTGACCAGCGAATTCGATTACCCAACGGCGGAAAAGCAGGGGTTGACGAAGTGGGGAAAAATCAGTGAAGAAAAAATCTGGGATAACCTCGAATATTTTCTCAAGGCGGTGATTCCGGTCGCGGAGAAAGCGAACGTGCAGATGGCGCTCCACCCGGACGATCCTCCCCTCTCCCCGCTGCGCGGCATCGGCCGCATCCTGACCAGCGCGGCGAATTACCGCCGCCTGATGAACATCGTGCCCAGCCCCGTGAACGGCGTCACCTTCTGCCAGGCGAACTTCAAGCTGATGGGCGAGAACATCGAAGCCCTGGCGCGCGAGTGGTGCGCCGAGAAGAAGATCTTCTTCGTGCACTTCCGCGACGTGGAAGGGACGCGCGAGCACTTTGTCGAGACCTTTCACGACAACGGCCCCACGGACATGGCGCGCATGTTGCAGGTCTACCACGAGTCGGGCTTCAACGGTCCCATGCGGCCCGACCACGCCCCCACCATGGAGGGCGAGTCGAATGAGCATCCCGGCTACGCCATGGTCGGTAAGGTTTTCGCCATCGGTTACATGAAAGGCATCCTGGACGGGCTCCGCATCCCCTACGCGTGAGCGGCCTCGAGAGACGGGAATAATCAAGGTGTTCGCAAAGCGGCCCACCTCGACCCCATCGAAGCCCTGCGCTACGAATAGATGACGACTTTGCCGCCAGTTCTGCATCGGCCGCGGGGGATCGAGCGGCCCCCTGGAGGACAATGCTTCCTCTTGACAAGATTTGCATCCAACCCCTTGCTCGATGTGCGCCGTGAGAACGATGCATGGCGACACAAGGTCTTGCGGATGGCTCGCGCCCGTTATGTCTGATCGCGAGGCCAAGGCACCATGGCCGAGACAACTCAACCCCGGCTGACCGCGCTCACCTCGGCGCGTTTCTTTGCCGCCTTTTACGTGCTGTTGTTCCACATGGTGGCGATGAGAGGCCTGATGTGGGCGCCGCGTTGGTGGCAGACATTCGCGGGCGCGGGCTTTGTCGCCGTGACGTTCTTCTTTGTCCTCTCGGGGTTCATCCTCGTTTACACCTATGCCGGCAAGAGCTTCGACCTGCGGCGATTCTGGCGGGCACGGCTTGCGCGCCTCTATCCTGTCTATCTCCTGTCTCTGCTGGTGAGCGCGCCCTTGTTTTTCTACGCCCTCACGCACTTTGATATTCCGGTATTCGAGTGGGCGAAGGCCCACCTGGGCGCCACCGTCGTCCTGGTGCTGGCGATGCTCCAGGCCTGGGTGCCGGGAACGGCCATGGCATGGAATGGCGTGGCGTGGGCGGTGTCGGTGGAGATCTTCTTCTACGTGCTCTTTCCGTTGTTGCTGAGGCGCTTTGGCCGGCTCTCCAACCGGGCGCTGGCGATCGTTTGCGTGGTCAGTTGGGCGGCGGCCCTCACTCTGGCGGACGTTTATGTGCTCCGCACTCCGGACTATTTTGAAGCCGACCCCGACCAGAGCGGGTTCTGGCTCAACGCGCTCAAGTTTAATCCGCTGGTGCGCCTGCCGGAATTCATGATTGGCGTTGCCTGCGGGTTCTGGTTCCAGCGTGGAAACCACAACCCGCGGCTCGGGACGCCGCTGGTCCTGGGCGGCACCGCTGCGGCGCTGGTCACCACGGCATTCAGCCCCCTGATTCCCTACCCGGTCATGCACACGGGGCTTTATGCGCCGGCTTTCGCGGCCATCATTTGCGGGCTCGCTCTCCGGCCGCGCTGGTCGTCATTCCTCGAAGCTCGGTGGCTCGTCCTGCTGGGCGAGGCGAGCTATTGCCTCTACATGTTCCACACCCTCTTTCTTGGGGCTTTCATATACATGGCTACGGTTCTCGGCCCGCTGCCCTTCAGGCTGGTGGCCGGCACGGCGACGGCGCTTGTTGTGGCTGTCCTCATATTCCGCTATGTGGAGGAGCCGGCGCGCCGACGGTTGCGGGGCAGGCCACAGAAAACCGTCGCAGCCGTCGTTAGCCCGTGACGCTACACGCTCACGAACAATGCGGAAGGCCTTCGGCAGGGCCTTGGCCGGCGGCAATAGGGCAGGAGAGGACGCCGGCCCCTGACACAATGGAGCGCCCCACCCGGCCACCCGCGGCGAAGGAGAGGCGGAACCGATGAGGGTTTTGCTGCATCATATATTTGTGATAACGATAGTCGGTTGGACGGAGTGCTGAACCAACACTCCCTCCGCGCGCGTCGGTTGCCACGACCCAGTCGGCGGCAAGGCGCACGCGCACAGCTTCGGGGCGCAGGATATCTTAGTTTGCAGTTTCTGATTTCAGGCAGTCGCGACGGCTGCTGGCAAGGCATCCTGGCGCAGCCCGGCGAGGAGTCAAGGATGATCAGGGTTACCAAGTCCGACGAGCGTCACCATCAGGATTTCGGCTGGCTGGATACGCGCTGGCATTTTTCATTTGACAGCTATTACGACCCCGAGAACGTCAACTGGGGCGCGCTCCGCGTCTTCAACGACGACGTCATCCAGCCCGGCCAGGGCTTCCCCTTGCATGGGCATCGCGATATGGAGATCATCACTTATGTGCTCTCCGGCACGCTCGAGCACCGGGACAACATGGGGAACACGGGCGTCGTGCGGCCGGGCGAAGTGCAGGTGATGTCGGCGGGGAAAGGCGTCATGCACTCGGAATATAACCACTCAAAAGAGGAGCCCGTCCACCTGCTGCAACTTTGGATTCTGCCGCGCACGCGCAGCCTGAAACCGCGCTGGGAGCAGCGCGTGTTCTCCCCAGCCGAGCGCGGCGGAAAATTGCTGCCCGTGGTCTCGAGCGGCGACGTTGAAGGTACGCTCCACATTGACCAGGACGCGCAGATCTTTGTCTCGACGCTTAAGGCAGGTGATAAAGTCGTTCACCCGAACCGTCCCGGTCGCAAAGGGTATCTGTTCGTCATTGACGGTGGGATTGGCCTGAACGGCACAACGCTTGCCAAGGGGGACCAGGCGCGCATTGCCGACGAAAAGGAATTGAAGTTCGAGGCCAAGCAGGATTCCGAACTGATCCTGCTCGATCTTCCCGAGGCGCGCTGAAGCGCGGGCGGGTTTCCCGGCCCGTCCGCGGGGCGGCCTCCGGGACGGCGTTCTGACCAGGTAATATCAAACAAGGAGCATTGGACATGAGCAGCAGTGGAACCTCGGCGTGGGGCTTGTTGCTTCTGAGGCTCGCCGTTGGCGCGGTGTTCGTGATGCACGGCTGGCAAAAGATCTTTGTGATGGGTTTCCGAGGAGTCGCGGGATTTCTGGGCCCCATGGGATTTCCACTGCCGGTGGTGGCGGCGATCGTCTTGATGCTGGCGGAATTCTTGGGCGGCCTCGGCGTGCTTCTCGGCGTTTTCACACGCTATGCGGCGCGAAAATCGGCAAGCGGTGACGCCGCTTCGAGCCGCGGTCGATAAGACAACGGGCCGCGGCTCGCCGACGCTTTTCCCTTCAAGCCCTCCTTCTTTTCTGCCGAAAAACGGGCTAGATGCGCACGGCAGGGAATCACGTCGCGGGAGACCGTGCGGGCCGGGGGCGAGGCAGTGGCCGGCTCGCGCGCCTGAGGGTTTCAGCCGCCGTCAGCCTAGCCGGACTCTGCCTTACTGCGGCGCCGGATTCCGGGCCGCAGCTCCGGAGCACGCCGCAGCCAGCTCGCTCGACAGACGGCAGCATTGCCCGCCGCGCTCCAGACTTCGGCCGCCTGCCTCTCAGCTTTGAGGTCAATCGCGGCCAGACGGATGGCCGCGTCCGGTTTCTCTCCCGCGGGCAGGGGTACACGCTTTTCTTGACGAGCGAGGAAGCGGTGCTCTCGCTGAGGAGTGCAAGTCAAAAGTCAAAGGTCAAAGGTCAAAAGGCAAAGGGCTCAGAACGGCGGTTGCCCGTCCCCCCTGGCACGCTGGAAACAACAACTGATAGCGGACAACTGACCAAGGATAACCCTTCCGTCCTGCGCATGAGGCTGGCAGGAGCGAACCGGAATGCGCGCGTCGTGGGGCTCGACGAACTGCCCGGCCGGAGCAACTACTTCCTCGGCAACGATGCGGCGCAATGGCGCACGAACGTGCCGAGCTACGGGAGGGTGAGATACGAGCAGGTTTATCCGGGGATTGATCTCGTCTACCACGGGAAGGAGCCAGAGGCCAGGAGTCAGGAGTCACAAACCAACCCGAACCGGCCAGCGACCAGGGACGCCGAACTGGAATTCGATTTCGTTGTAGCGCCCGGCGCGGACCCGCGGGCGATCCGCTTCGCAGTGGAGACGGAGAATGGAAGTTCGAAAATCGAAATTCGAAACTCGAAACTGGGCTCGCCGGACCCGAGTCCCGAGTCGCGAGTCGCGAGTCCCGAACTCCTCCGCATTGATGCCACGGGAGACTTGGTCATCTCGACCGAGGCCGGCGATGTGCGCTTGCGCAAGCCAGTGGTGTACCAACAGCACTCGGCCGTCGGCATTCAGCATTCGGCAGCAGCAGGCAATCGGCAATCGGCAATCGACAATCGGCATTTTCTGGATGGCCGCTACGTACTGCGCACGTCGAGCCTGGAAACCCGAAAATCGAAAATCGAGAATCGAAATTCGAAACTCGGGCCCCGAGACCCGGACCCCGAATTCCGAACCCCGAGTCCCGAGTTCGAGGTCTCTTTCCAGCTCGCCTCCTTCGATCCCACGCGGCCGCTGGTTATTGATCCGGTGCTGAGCTACTCGACCTACCTCGGCGGCTCAGGGCTTGATTATGGTGCCGGCATCGCCGTGGACAGAGCTCGCAGCGCCTACGTGACGGGCTACACCAACTCGCGTGACTTCCCTCTCGGCCAGCCCGTGCAGGGCGCGCCGGGAGGCGGCAGGTGCGGAAGCGGGCTCGACACGTATGCGTGCTCTGACGCCTTCGTGGTAAAGCTGGACGCTACCGGCACGAGGCTTGTTTACGCCACTTACTTCGGCGGGAGCGGCGAAGACTATGGCGCGGCGATCGCGGTGGACGCCGCGGGCGGCGCCTACATCACGGGCTATACGAATTCCACCAACCTCGCGACGGTGAGAGCGTTTCAACCCGGACACGGCGGAGGCGTCTGCGGTACTCCACCCAACACCTTCCCCTGCTTCGACGCTTTTGTGGCCAAGCTCGACCGAGAAGGCTCTTCGCTCGTGTACTCCACCTATCTGGGAGGCAGCGCGGACGACTACGGGCAAGGGATTGCGGTGGACACGGGGGGCAACGCCATCGTCAGCGGCTTCACCGCTTCGAGCGATTTTCCGCTGGCCCGTGCGGTCCAGGACCAATTCGGCGGCGGGAGCTACGACGCGTTCGTCACCAAGCTCCGCGCGGCGGGGACTGCATTGGTCTACTCAACTTACCTGGGTGGAAGCGGAGATGATTTCGGCGCCCGGACGGCCGTTGACACCGGCGGCAATGCCTACGCGACGGGCTCCACGAATTCGCCGGATTTCCCCACCTCCCATGCCCTCCAGCCGGCCTATGCGGGCGGCACCTGCGGCGCATTGTCCAGCACGTTTCCGTGCTTCGACGCTTACGTCGCCAAGCTCAATCCGCAAGGGGCCTTCGCCTACTCGACCTACCTGGGCGGCAGCGGCGGCGACTACGGTTACGGCATCGCCGTGGATTCCTCCGGCAGCGCGTACCTGACGGGGCAGACGACCTCCGTGGATTTTCCGGTGACGTGGCACGCCTTCCAGACGAGCGGCGGCGGAACGTCGACCGACGCGTTCGTCACCAAGCTCCGGCCCGACGGCGCGGCGGCCGCGTATTCCACTTACCTGGGCGGGGAGGGAGCGGAAGCAGGGCTCGACATCGCCGTGGACTCGGCGCACAGCGCCTACGTGACGGGTTACACCTACGGCAGCGGCTTCCCGCTGGTCGAGCCGGTGCAAAAGATGAGCGGCGGCTTCTTCGACGCGTTCCTCGCCAAAGTGGATGCGGCGGCGGGCATGGGGCTCGAATTCTCCACCTACCTGGGCGGGAGTGGCAACGAAAAAGCCCACGGCGTGGCCGTGGACAACCGCGGGAGCGCGTACCTGGTGGGCGAAACCTTCTCCACGGATTTTCCGGTCACTCCCAGCGCGCTCGAGCGCGCGTACGGAGGCGGCTCTTACGATGCCTTCGTGGCCAAGCTCACGACTCAACAACTGCGTGTCCTGTCCCTCTCCACGGCGAAGCTGGGTTTTGCGGGCCAGCGCACCGGGACGACGAGCGCACATGACACTGTAAGCCTGAGGGGCGATGGTGAGGCGCCGGCGTCGCTCTTCTTCGACGGCCGGGTGGTGGGAACTTCGAGCGACCCCGAGGAACTCACGCTCACAAATGCGGGAAGGGCGCCTCGGGCGCTGAGCGGCATCACGACGACCGGGGATTTCACGCAAACCAGCGACTGCGACGAAAGCCTGCCGGCCGGAGGCAGTTGCACCACCCTCGTCACTTTCACCCCTGCGGCGCCGGGACCGCGAAGCGGCTCCCTCACCGTCACGGACGCGCACCCGCCTGAAGCTCAATCGGCTTCGCTGTTGGGAATGGGCCGGGACTTCTCCGTCTCGGCCTCGCCCGGGGCGGCGGAAATCGCGGCGGGGGAATCGGCCACTTTCACCCTGACGCTCGAGCCCGCGGGCGGCTTCGATAAGACGGTAACGCTCGGGTGCTCGGGCGCGCCGCCGGCGGCCGCGTGTGTGGTGTCGCCCTCGAGGGTCACACTGGATGGGACCGGTTCCGCCCGGGCGAGAGTGAAGCTCCAAACCACGGCCCGCGGCGAAGCCACGCCGGAAGCCGATGTTTCCTCGCCCGGCCTCTTTGCTCCCCGCAGTCTCCCCTCGGCGCTGCTCGCCATCCTGGCCCTGTCACTTGCCCTATTACGAATGGCGGTCATACGGGGGCGTCTCCGTTGGGCGCGCGCGGGCCTGGCTGTGGCGATGTTTGCGGTTCTATTTTGGTCCACCTGCGCAGAGGGGGGCGGCGCACCAGTGCCCCCCTTTCCTCTTCCCGAGGGCACTCCCGCCGGTACCTACACGTTCACTCTGACGGGAACTTGCGGCTCGCTCGCCCACAGCACTGCCGTGACGTTGACCGTCAAATAGTTCTTCGCTGCCACGACGCAGGATTCCACCCTGAATCGAAAGCCGCTGAACAGGACTTGCGTTTACTTTTCCCGGAGAGTGTGATAAGAATCCGCGCTTCGGCACGCGATCATGCATCCACAATTCGTCGATTACACGATCATCGCCATTTACTTCGTCTTCGTGCTGGGAATCGGGTTCGCCCTGCGCGGGCGGATGAAGACCAGCGAGGATTTCTTCCTCTCCGGCCGCTCGATTCCGGGCTGGATCACGGGCCTGGCGTTCATGTCGGCGAACCTCGGGGCCCTGGAGGTGATGGGCCACGCCGCCAACGCCGCAAAGTACGGCATGTTCGTGAACCACTTCTACTGGCTGGCGGCCATGCCGGCGATGTGTTTTGTGGGCGTTTTCATGATGCCGTTCTATTACGGCAGCAAAGTGCGGAGCGTCCCGGAGTTCCTCAAGCGGCGCTACGACGAGAAGACACGTACGCTCAACGCGCTCTCGTTCGCAGTGATGACGCTGCTGGTTTCGGGCGTGGACCTCTATGCCATGGCCATTCTTTTCCAGCGCTTGCTCAACTGGCCCTTCTGGACCAGCGTGGTGGCTTCCGCCCTCGTCGTCGCGATTTACATCTACCTGGGCGGGTTGACATCCTCGATTTACAACGAGGTCTTGCAGTTCTTCCTGATCGTGTTCGGATTCTTGCCGCTGGCCATCCTGGGCTTGAAAGCCGTGGGCGGCTTCGCAGGCCTGCAGGCCAAATTACCCAATGCCGGCTACGCGCACACCTGGGCCAATATCTGGCGTGCGGACATGAATCCCATGGGGATTAACTGGTTCGGGACCATTTTCGGCCTGGGCTTCGTGCTGTCGTTCGGCTACTGGTGCACGGACTTCCTGGTGATCCAGCGCGGCCTGGCGGCGAAGGACATGCCCGCGGCGCAACGCACGCCGCTGATCGCCGCCGTCCCCAAGATGTTTTTCCCGCTGATGGTGATTCTGCCCGGCTTGGTGGCCATCTCGTACGAACCCGTTCGGCAATTGCTTTGGGATCCCGCCAAGAGCCAATACAATTACAACCAGGCGCTGCCAGCCATGCTTGGCAGCCTTTATCCTTCCGGCCTCCTGGGGATTGGTCTCACGGCGCTGCTGGCCAGCTTTATGTCCGGCATGGCGGGGAACGTCACAGCCTTCAATACGGTCTGGACGTTCGACATTTACCAGACCCACATCAATCCCGGCAAACCGGACCGCCACTATCTGATGATGGGCAAGCTCGCCACTGTTTTCGCCGTGGCTGCGGGTATCCTCACGGCCTTCATCGTCCTCCAGTTCAACAACCTCATGGACTATCTCCAGCTGCTGTTCGCCTTCTTCAACGCGCCGCTCTTTGGCACGTTCCTGCTGGGGATGTTCTGGAAGCGCACGAGCGCGCACTCGGGGTTTTGGGGGTTGCTCTCGGGGATTTTCGCCGGCGCGGTGCACTACGCCCTGTATCACTATAAGATGATCACTTACCCCAGCGACATGGCGGCGAACTTCTATCAGGCCATCGTGGCCTTCGTGGTCTGCTTTGTGGTGACGATCGTCGTGACGTTCTTCACCGAGCCGAGGAAAGAGGCAGAATTGGTGGGCCTGGTCTACTCGCTGACGCCCAAGCCGCGTAACCAGGACCTTCCCTGGTACGAGCGGCCCGGCATCCTGGCCGTTGGAATCCTGGGGCTCTGTGTAGTTCTGAACATCATCTTTTGGTAGCGATTATGGGTTTAGACATTCGCCTGCCGATCGGCATCATCTTCGTGGTCTACGGCCTGATTCTCATTGTGTTCGGGCTCCTCACCGATCCCGCGATTTTCGCGCGCTCCCTCAGCGTCAACATCGACCTGTGGTGGGGTGCGGCCATGCTGATCTTCGGTCTTTTCATGGGAGGCCTGGCGCTCCGCGCCTCGCGCCAGAACCGGCCATGACGGAGCTTCGCTGGAATCCCACCGTCCGCGAGTGGGTTTCAACGGCTTCCCATCGTCAGCAACGCCCGCAGATGCCCACCGACTGGTGCCCCTTCTGCCCGGGCTCGGGTCGGGTGCCGGACAATTACGACGTCTACATCTACCCCAACGACTTTCCCGCGTTCTCGATCCCTGCGCCGGAGCCCGCCATCGAGGGCGACGACTTCTTTCGCGTCGGGCGTTCGCACGGCAAGTGTGACGTGGTCCTTTATCATCCCGACCACAACACCTCGCTGCCGCAGCTTCCCCTCGATCACCTCGTCAAGCTCGTCAAGCTCTGGCGCCGCCGCTTCGCCGAGCTGAAACGGATGCCGGGCGTCCGCTATGCGCTCATTTTCGAAAACAAAGGCGCGGTGATTGGCGTCACCATGCCGCACCCGCACGGGCA
>JAIQGB010000176.1 GCA_020072905.1 Terriglobia bacterium
GCGCTACGGGCCTGGCTTGAGGAGGCGCTTGGTGATTGCCTGCTTTTCGGAATCGTCCAGCAAGAGTTCAAGGTGGTAGAGGACGACGCCGGATTTGGCCGTGAGCGCGGCCTTCAGATCGCTTTCGTAGTCCGCCGGTGACATGGGCGGAAACTTCGGGCCGTCGGGGCCGACTTCGATCGAGGGCAAAAGCTTTTCGGTGGGGACCTCGGTGAGTAAGCTGTCATCAAGCTTTTCCACCCAACCCGGACCACGGTGGGTGAGCGCGGAGTAGGCCATCGGCGAGATGTAATCGAAATAGGAGGCGAGCAAACGGAAGTCCTGGCCAACGATTTTCTCGCGCGCGCCGTCGAATTCGTCCCGAGTCCACGGCACGGCGTGGAGAACGATGGGAAGCCCCGGGAACTGCTTGCGGATAAGCCCGGTGAGTTCGGCGGCATCGTCGGCGATGCGCTTCACCCGCCATTCGTACCAAGCCGCGCGATGCTCGCGCCAAATCTCGTCGATGAGCTCGCGGGGGACCGCGGCGGGGTCTCTAGGCAGTCCGGCGTGGGGTCGTATTTTCGTGGAGTTCAGGAATTCATGCACACAGCTCGCGTCAAAGCAGTAGGCCGGGAAATCTCCCGGGCCTTTTTGCGGGTCCACGGCCTCCCAGTAAATGAAGAAGCGCAAATAATCCAGCGTCACGCCGTCGGGCTTGAGGCGCTCGAGGGCGACGCGGATGCGCTGCATTTTCTGGCGGCGGAAATCGGCGCGCGAAGGGCAGATCATCACGTCGTCACCGCGCCGGGCGGGCTTTCCTTCCCGGTCCACGCTCACCAAGGTCGGGTCCTGGCGCGCGGCTTCCGGATCGTTGAAAGTGCGGATAATGAGGAAATACTTCAACCCTGCCGACCGGCATTTCTCGCGGAACTCAACTGAAGCGGCCAGCTCATCACCCACAAAGATTGTGTTGAGGCCTAGCGATTTCGCCAGCTTCACGAGTTCTTCGGAGGGGCGGGCCGGGCGATAGACTTTCGCGCCCAGAATCGGCGCCTGCTGCGCGAAGGCTCGAACGGGCAGAGAGGCGAGCAGCACGACAACCATGAGCGCTCTCGTTATTTTCATCGTTTCCTCTCAGCGCGGCCGGATTCTCGTAAAGCCTGGCGAAGCCCTTCCCCGTCGCCGCCAAGATGTTAGCACCCGTCGGGCAATCTGCAAGCGGCATCCGGGCCAGACGATCCTCAGCCAGGGTTGCTGTCCGGGCGTCCCGCTCGTCCCCGCGCGTGGACTCCGGGAAGTGCGCGGCGCGGACATCCCGTCTGTCGACAGTCTTCCCTCGATGGGTTTAGTATTCCGACCGCACCCCGAGCGGAGCAGAAGCCTTTTTCGCCGTGAGATTGGCCGGCCGCGGCAGGCGCGGTCCAAACAACTCCACGCCGTTCCTGCCGCCGTTCGAGGCCAAGCGGAGGGCAATGATGAATCGCCGCAGGTTTCTAACCGTCCTGGGAGTAACCGCCGCAGGTCAGAGAGCTCTTGCCGGCCCTGCCAAATCCGCCAGCGGTTTGTTCGCCGGCGAAAGGGCGACGAGGAAAAGCAAGCCCTATGGCTCCGGCCACTTCGGTGAATGGATCAACGACGAGCACGGTCTACCGGCCTATCGCTACACCTGCAACCAGTTGACGGACCCCAAGGCAAAAACCCCCGTGAACACCGTGTGGCGCTCGCCCACCGATCACACCCATCAGGTCGGCAACGACCGGCTGCTGGCCGCCGTGTCCAACTACGGCTACGTCCAGGTGCGGCAGGACGAAGGAAGTCCGAAATTCCTCAACGATTACCTTCCCGAAGAAAGCCTCTTCGGGGGCGGCCTCGGATTTCTCACCGACGGCCGGGTGTGTCTCAGCACGTACTATCCCGGCAATGCCGCCCAATTCGAACGGATCTTTGGTGTGGGATATTTTCGCAAGACGCTGACGGAGGGCTCCTATGTCGTGGACCAAGTAATCCTCGCCCCGTTTGGCGACGACCCGCTGCTGATCTCCCAGGTCACCCTCGTCAACAACGGCAAGGCCCGTGCGGACCTGCGCTGGGTGGAATACTGGGGTTGCCAGATGTACCAGTTCTCTTACCGGGCCCTCATCTTGGCGGGGTTGCGAATGAACCTGACGAAGACGGCAGCGCTCCGGCGGGAACTGGCCAAGCGCTTCTCCCACAACTTTCGCGCCCTGCCGGGGGGCGCCGGACTGCTCGAGACCCAGCGCTTTCTGGGGAGGACTCCGGAGGATGAGAAAGCGTGGGAAATGGCGATGAAGTTCCTGACGGCCCATCCGAACACCTTCTTCGGTATTCCCTCAACGCCACCGGTAGAGCAAGCGGCCTTTGAGGATCTCGCCCCACCCCCGACCTTCCTGGTGTCCTTGGACGCCCCCGCCGACGGCTTGGCCACCGATGGCAAGGCCTTCTTCGGTGCGGGCGGGGTCTTGAGGCCGACGGGAATCGAGAAACCGCTGGACGGCAATCTGACCGCCACAGGCAGCGAAAGCGCCTTGCTCCTTGAGCGCCGGCTGAGACTCGAACCCGGAAAGCGCCAAACGCTGCACTTTGCCTACGGATACCTGCCGGAGGGATTTGAGATCGAGAAAGTTCTGGGACGTGCGCAGAAGGACCTGCCCTTACTCTGGTCATCCTCCAGCCGAAATTGGAAGGAGGACGGCCTGCGCCTGTCCGTGCCCAGCGAACCCTGGGTCGAGCGAGAACTGACCTGGCACCACTACTATCTGCGCAGCAACTCAACCTTCGACAGCTTCTTCCGCGAGCACATTCTCTCCCAGGGCCACGTCTACCAGTACATCCTGGGCTTTCAAGGAGCCGCGCGCGACCCTTTGCAGCATGTCGAACCGTTCCTGTTCAGCCGGCCCCAATTGGTCAAGGAAGTCCTTCGTTACACGCTAAAGGAAGTGCAAGCCGACGGCTCCATCCCTTACGGTATCGTCGGGCGTGGAATGATCATGCCGGTCATCTTTCGTCCCAGCGATCTGGAATTGTGGCTCCTGTGGCTGGCGAGCGAATATGTTCTGGCGACGCGGGATTCGGCCTTTCTGAAAGAGGAATTGCCAGTCTACCCGGTTTATGGCGCAGCCGTTGGGAAGGAGAGCGTCGGTAGCCTCCTCCGCCGCTGCTTCCGCCACTTGGTGGACAAAACCGGAACCGGCTCCCACGGACTGCTGAGGCTGTCGAATGGCGACTGGAATGACAACGTTGTGGTGGGCCACGTTCCACCCAATCAGTTCGCCGAGGTCCAGCGAATCGCCGAGAGCGTCCTCAACGCTGCCATGGCCTGCTATGTTCTCGATCTCTACGCACGCATGTTGACCTTTGGGGGCGACCCGCAACTCGCCGCCGAGGCAACACAACTTGCCGAGGCCCAGCGCCAAGCCGTGCGTGCTCAGTGGGCGGGCCGCTGGTTCCGTCGCGCCTGGCTGACCCCCGAACTGGGCTGGGTTGGTGACGAGCAGCTTTGGCTGGAACCGCAGCCCTGGGCGGTGATTGGCGGCGCCGCTTCGCCCGATCAAGCCAGAGAAGTCGTGGGGGCCATTGACGAGCTGCTGCGCAGGCCTTCACCTATCGGCGCCATGCTCATGAGCAAGGGGCTCGACAAGATCGGGAGCAAAATCGGCACCGGAACCAACGCCGGCGTCTGGCCCTCGATCAACGGCACCTTGATCTGGGCACTGGCCCAGGTGGACGGAAAGTTGGCCTGGGACGAGTGGAAGAAAAACACACTGGCCCGGCATGCGGAAGCCTATCCCGACATCTGGTACGGCATCTGGAGTGGGCCGGATACGTACAACTCCGTGCTCTCCAAGTATCCGGGCCAGACGATGTTCGAGGAATCACTCCTGACAGGAGAAAAACCCGCGCAACCGAATCCCCTGGCGGGTCTGGGCTGGACCGACTGGCCGGTCATGAACATGCACCCTCACGCGTGGCCGCTGTATAGCGTCGCGAAACTCCTCGGCGTGGAATTCCGGGAGAAGGGTGTGCTCCTGGCTCCGACGCTGCCCGTGGAGTCGTACGCTTTTCGATCGCCTCTGCTGGGCCTGGTCAAGAGCCGCGGCCGGTATGAGGGCTGGTATGAACCCCTGGTCGCCGGCGAGTGGACCATCGAGTTGCGCCTTCCCGCGAGCGAACGCCAGCGCTTCAAGAGGCTCCGTGTCAATGGAGCCAAGCAGGCTCTCACCCGCACGCCCGATGGGGCGATCGAATTCCGGGGTACCAGCTCCCCCGGCAAACCTCTCCGCTGGGTGGCTTTGTAAAGTCCGACCGGGCACCTTGGAAGGTTTTGTCATGCCCAAAGGTAATCTGTGTGCGCAAGCGGCGGGCAAATGACCGGCGTGCACTCTCCGGCAGCATCTCCGCCAAGAGCGCTGATGCGAAGATTGACATTTTGGCTACCTCAAGGGGCTGATGTTTTAGTATGGTCTTGCTTTCCCTGAGCCCTTCGCAGAAAATATTCAGTCGGACTCCCACCAAGGAGAAATCGTGCAACTCATACCTCGCGGCGTGAAGTTCTATGACCTGTTTCGCGAGCAGGCGGAGAATATCCATCAGGCCGCCCAGATGCTGGTGGGTCTTTTCGAGGACTTCAAGGACGTGGAAAAGCACGTGGCGGAAATCAAGTTCCTGGAACACAAGGGCGATCAGCTCACCCACGAGTTGATGATGAAGCTGAACCAGACGTTCATCACCCCCATGGACCGCGAGGACATCCACTCGCTGGGCTCGGCGCTGGATGACGTCTTGGACCTGGTCGACGCGGCAGCGAGCCGCCTGGTGACGTACAAGGTCACCTCCGTGACGCCCGGAGCGCGGCAACTCTCGAAGGTCATTCTCCATGGCACGGAGATCATTCTGCAGGCTGTTTCCGAGCTCAACAAGCCCCATAACATCCTGGAATACTGCGAGAAAATCGCCATGATCGAGGAGGAGGCGGACCGCATCAAAGGCGAATGCGTGGCCCGATTGTTCGAGGATTCGACCAATCCGGTCGAGATCATCAAATGGAAGGAAATCTACGAAGTGCTGGAAGCCACCACGGACAAGTGCGAGGACGTAGCCGACGTGCTGGAAGCCGTGGTGCTAAAAGCCGCCTGATGCGGCCACTCCGACCGACGTCCGACCAGGGGTGTTCGGTCGGGCCGCGAATGCAGACGGTACTCTACTTGGCGGAATCATCCGGACCCATCCCAGTTGGTCAACCCTAGCGCCAATAAAGACAGGCCTGGAACCTGCGGTTACCTCATGGGATAGAACTGAGCGAGGCTGATGTTCTGGTTTGCGATCGGCATCGTCATTGTCGCCTTGGCCTTTGACTTCTTGAACGGGTTCCACGACGCGGCCAATTCCATCGCCACCGTGGTCTCGACGCGTGTGCTTTCGCCTCGCGTGGCGGTCATCTGGGCCGCTTTTTTCAACTTCGTCGCCGCCTTTACTTTCGGCACCGCCGTGGCCAAGACGATGGGCCAGGGGATGGTCGACCTGCGGTTCGTCAACCTCTACGTAATCCTCGCCGGGCTGATCGGCGCTATTTTCTGGGACTTGGTCACCTGGTATTACGGGCTGCCGATCAGCTCTTCGCACGCCCTCATCGGGGGCTATGCGGGAGCCGCGGTGGCCAAGGCAGGCTGGGGTGTCATCATCCTCAGCGGTTGGACGAAGACGCTGACGTTCATCATCCTTTCACCCGCCATCGGATTGATCCTGGGCGCGGCCTTGATGGTCGCAGTCTACTGGATCTTCAGGAACTGGGCGCCGCAGCGGCTGGATCGCTATTTCCGCAAGCTGCAATTGCTCTCCGCCGCCGCCTACAGTTTCGGTCACGGCACCAACGACGCCCAGAAGACTATGGGGATTGTTTCCGGGGTCCTCTTCACCGCCGGCATCCTCGACCACTTCTACATCCCCTTCTGGGTTGTCCTGATGGCTCACGCCGCCATCGGACTGGGCACGCTTGCCGGAGGTTGGCGCATTGTGAAGACCATGGGAATGAAGATCACTAAGTTGAAACCGGTGGGAGGTTTTTGCGCGGAGACGGCCGCGGCCACGAGCCTGCTGGGCACCGCGCTCGCCGGGATTCCCGTCTCCACCACGCACACGATCGCCGGCGGGATCATGGGCGTGGGGAGCGTTCAACGCTTGAGCGCCGTGCGCTGGGGCGTGGCGGGGCGCATTGTCTGGGCTTGGATTCTGACCATTCCCGTCGCTGGTCTCGTTTCCGCGCTCTGCTTCTGGGGCATCCACCGGCTCTTCCCGGCAGCCTGAGAGCAGGATTCGGGCAGCGGGTGTCAGGTGTCAGTTTTCAGGTTCGCAGTCGGAGTCCGCTGGACGTAAGTCTTTCGCGAGCAAGGAAGAGTGTTTGCCTTTTGCCTTTTGCCTTTTGCCTTTTGATTTTCACTTCTTCCCGGCCTCGTCCCGCACCTGTAAGTACGGCCGGATCTTCCTCCACTTTTTGTGCCCAATCCCCCTGATCGCCAATAGGTCCTCGACCCGCCGAAACGGCCCGTGCTTCTCACGAAAGGCGACGATTCGCCGCGCGAGCTTCGGCCCGATACCCGGAAGTTTCGCGAAATCCGCTTCGCTCGCCTGATTGATGTCGATTGTGAAAACCGTTGCCTGCGATTCCTTTCTGTTGAGGGGACGCCATGCGGCTCTGCGCGCCGGCCTGTACGACGAGCAGGATTGCGAGGAGCATTGCGCCCGTCATCGCACCCTTCCGGTGTAAGGTGGTTGCCTGCGATGCGCCAGGCGCACCATGGCTCGTACCAGCGGTTGATAAACCTCGATGAGCTCGGGGGCATGTCGGCGGAGCGCGCGGAGATGCCGCTCGATCGTTTCCCAATCGCCGCGCGCGGCCGGGCCGGTCAAGGCACGCCGAGCGCCGAGCCGAACAAAATTCCCGACCGTCTCGCCTACGAACTGGCCGAGCATGGGCCGGACGGTTTCCGCCGGAACACCGGCGCCGCGGAGAAGCCGGGCAGCTTGATCAAGCAGAGTCACCACGCCCGCGCAGGAGAGGAAGGCCGCAGCGTGATAGAGGGTCTTCCAAGCCGGCCGGACGCGAAACGGGATGCCGTCCAAGGCTCGGGCCAAATGATTCGCCACCTTGCAGGCGGGAGCGTCGCCTTCAATCGCCCAGAAGGAACAGGGCAAGTTGCGAAAGCCTGTCGCCGGATCGGGGATGGTCTGAAAGGGGTGGAGCGAGCCGATCGCCGCGCCCTGTCGCTTGAGGGGAGCGAGCACCGTCGAGGGCAGAGCCCCGCAGGTGTGCAGAACAACTTTTCCGCGCCAACTTGCGCGCAGGTTCTTGAGCTGCCGCGCCAGTGGTGCGAGCGCTGCGTCCGAAACGGTGAGGAGAATCACGGGGGCGTCGGCGAGTTCCTTCACGTCCAACGCCACCGGAGTGCCGCTGCCGATAAAGCGTACTGCCCGGCGCGCCGCCTCAAGTCGCCGAGCGGCCACGAAGCGAACCTTGATCCCCGCGCTGGCCAGGAGCTTCGCCATGGCCTGTCCCAGCCGCCCTGGCCCGACGATGGTCAAGTCGAATTTGCCTGCGGGCTTTCGGGAGCGAATGCGGCGAGAGGGCTTCATTCGATTCCGGTTCTTCAAGCCGCCCTCCGTGAGTGTCCCGAGCTCCGGCCGCTTGATTTCGCGCGCCGGCGTGACCGCCGAGCGGTAAATGACTTCTTCGAGCGGCATGCCGAGATTGAGGATCTTCGACATGCAATTCACCATGTTCGCCTGAGGGATCAGGTAGCTATGCTGGTGAAGGTCCGTGGAAATCGAATCCGGCCCGAAACCCTGCTCCATGGCCGGGGCGGAAATGCGAAACCAGAAGCTTCCCCCGCCGTGCCCGAGGTCGAAGATCACGCCGCGCTTGCGCGCCTCGCGCACGTAGTCGTTCACCTTGCCGCTTTCGTCGAGCAGCGGAATGTGCTGGGCGTACAGGTGCGTGTGGATATCGCCGGGGCGCATGTGCTTGAGCAGCAGATCGGCGTAAGTCCGCTCCGGAAGCGGGCGAAAGTCCACCATCACCGGCACGTTGGCGAGGCGCCCGGCCTCGAAGGCGCGGTCGAGCGCCTCCCATTCCGGCCCCTCGTAATGTGCGGTCTTTACGCCGATCAGGATGTCGGGATACCGCTTGATCATATCCGCCGTCGGGCGCGCGTCCATCTCGTTCATGCTCTGCTCACCGACGGGGTCCATACCCACACCGACGATGTTGAGGAAGGCCAGTACGCGCACCTTCGCCTTGTCGATGATGCGGGCTTTGAAGGCTTCGAAATTCTTCCAGCCCGATGAGCCGGCATCAACGACGGTGGTTACTCCGTACGGAAAGGTGCTGA
>JAIQGB010000177.1 GCA_020072905.1 Terriglobia bacterium
AAACGCTGGCCGCCGAACTGCGCCTTGCCGCCCAAGGGCTGCTGCGTGATGAGCGAGTAGGGGCCGATGGAGCGGGCGTGGATCTTGTCGTCCACCAGGTGGGAGAGCTTCAGCATGTAGATGTAACCCACGGTGACGTGTTGCTCGAAAGGCTCGCCCGTCATGCCATCGTAGAGCTGGATCTTGCCGGAGCCGGGCAGGCCGGCCTTGGCGAGGTATTCCTTGATTTCCTTTTCGGTGGCGCCGTCAAACACCGGCGTCGAGAACGGCAAGCCCTCCTGCAAGGACGCTGCGTGGTCGAGAAGTTCGGCGTCATTCATGGCCTCAACCTTGGCCGCCAGCGGGCCCGCGCGGTACAGGCCCTTGAGTTCTTTACGGAGGAGTTCCGCGCGGTTCTCCTGGGAAAGCAGGTTGCGGATCTTGTTGCCGAGTTCGTGGGAGCTCCAACCCAGGTGGGTTTCGAGAATCTGGCCGACGTTCATGCGGGAAGGAACGCCCAGCGGGTTGAGCACCACCTCGACCGGCGTGCCGTCGGGCAGGTAGGGCATGTCCTCCTCGGGCAGGATGCGCGCGATGACGCCCTTGTTGCCGTGGCGCCCGGCCATCTTATCGCCCACGGAAAGCTTGCGCTTCATGGCGATATAGGCCTTGACGAGCTTGATCACGCCCGGCGGCAGCTCGTCGCCCTTCTTGAGCTTCTGAATCTTCTCCTCGGTGATCTTGCGCAGGATATCGATCTGCCGGGACGTCATCTCCTCGATTTCGTCGATGCGTTCAAACAGCGTCGGGTCCTTCTTGGCGATGCGCAGGCGCTTCAGGTTGCGCGCGGAGATGCGCGCCAGGACCTCGGCGTTGAGCTCGGTGCCCTTGCTGAGCAGGCGTTTGTTGGTCTTCTCGTCGTGCAGGTCGGCGAGCAGGGTCTCGCCTTCCAGCAGCGCCGAGAGCCGCTTCAACCGCTCGTCGTTAAGGATGCGGATTTCGTCACCCAGGTTCTTCTCGAGGCGGGCCACCTGCCCGCCCTCGATGGACTTGGCGCGCTCATCCTTCTCCTGGCCCTTGCGGGAGAAGATCTTCACGTCCACGACAATGCCCTCGATGCCCGGCGGGCAGGTGAGGGAGGCGTCGCGCACGTCCCCGGCCTTTTCGCCGAAGATGGCGCGCAGGAGTTTTTCTTCGGGTGTCAACTGGGTCTCGCCCTTGGGCGTGACCTTGCCCACCAGGATGTCGCCCGGCTTGACGTTGGCGCCGATGCGCACGATGCCGCTTTCGTCGAGATCCTTGAGCAGGGACTCCGAAACGTTGGGGATGTCGCGGGTGACTTCTTCCGGTCCCAGTTTCGTGTCGCGCGCCTCGATCTCGAATTCCTCGATGTGGATCGAGGTATAGGAGTCTTCCTTGACCAGCTTTTCGCTGACCAGGATGGCGTCCTCGAAGTTGTACCCGCGCCAGGGCATGAAGGCGACGAGCACGTTGCGCCCCAGCGCCAGTTCGCCGCGGTCGGTGCACGGGCCGTCGGCGAGCACCTGGCCGGCGGCGACGCGCTGGCCCTTGCGCGCCACGGGCTTCTGGTTGATGCAGGTGTTCTGATTGGAGCGCCGGAATTTGATGAGCGTGTAGATGTCCGCGCCGACTTCGCGGGAGAGCTGGCCGCTGTGGCCGTCGCCCTCGACGCGCACGATGATGCGCTCGCTGTCGACCTGATCCACGACTCCGTTGCGCTTGCAAAGCACCACGGCGCCGGAATCTCGCGCGGTGACTTCTTCCATGCCGGTGCCGACCAGCGGCGCTTCGGCGCGCAGCAGCGGCACCGACTGGCGCTGCATGTTCGAGCCCATCAGCGCGCGGTTGGCGTCGTCGTTTTCAAGGAAGGGGATGAGCGATGCCGCCACGCTCACCAGTTGCTTGGGGCTGACGTCGATGTAGTCGATCTCCTCGCGCCGCTTGAGCACGAAGTTGCCCGCCTGCCGGGCGTTGACCAGGTCGTGGATGATGCGGCCCTTTTCGTCCACCTCCACGTTGGCCTGGGCGATGATGTGCTGGTCCTCTTCCCAAGCGGAGAGGTAGAAGGAATAGGGTTCGTACTCGACAGCTTTCTTCTTCTTCTCCCGCAGCTCTTCGTTGGCCTTCTCGACTTCGTCCTGCTCGACGTGCTCGCCCACTTTCCAGTCGCCGTCGCCGCCGTTCGTGATCGTCACGTAATCCACGATGCGGGCATTGCGCACCTTGCGGTAGGGGCTCTCGATGAAGCCGTACTCGTTAATGCGCGCGTAGCAGGAGAGGGACGAAATCAGCCCGATGTTCGGGCCTTCCGGCGTTTCGATGGGGCAGATCCGG
The DNA here is from genome assembly GCA_020072905.1 of Terriglobia bacterium. Lineage (GTDB taxonomy): Bacteria > Acidobacteriota > Terriglobia > UBA7540 > UBA7540 > JAIQGB01. The sequence continues at coordinate 2,335 of JAIQGB010000177.1, forward strand.
CCGTAGTGGGTCGGGTGAACGTCGCGGACTTCGAACCCCGCGCGCTCGCGCGAAAGTCCGCCGGGTCCCAGCGCCGAGAGGCGGCGCTTGTGGGTGATCTCCGAGAGCGGGTTCGTCTGGTCCATGAACTGCGAAAGTTGCGAGGACCCGAAAAACTCCCGGATGGCCGCCATGACCGGCTTGGCGTTGATGAGATCGTGGGGCATGGCGGTGGACATTTCCTGGTACACCGACATCTTCTCCTTGATGGCGCGCTCCATGCGCACCAGGCCGATGCGGAATTGATTCTCGAGCAGCTCACCCACGGCCCGCACGCGCCGGTTCCCCAGATGATCGATGTCATCCGGCGTGTAGACGGTCGGGTTCTTCCGCATCTTGAGGAGGTAAAGGATGGACAGGTAGAAATCTTCCGGTTCGAGCGTCCGCTTGTCGAGCGGCAGCTGCGCCACGGAGTTTTCCGAATGGTCCGTGGCCGTGGTCCCTTCGCAGCCGCGGACCACTTCCGAGCAGAGGTTCCCCTCGCGCTTGCCCACAAACATCTTTTCCTGATCGACCATCAGGTAAAAGTTTGAGGCGGGGAGGTTCCGGGAGTCTTCGAGCTCGAGCTGAGGGGACCGGTCGTCGACGCGGGTCCGGAGCTTGGTGTAATAGCCGAGCTTGATGTTGAATTTCAGCCGCCCCACGCGCGAGAAGTCGTACTTGCGCGCGTCGAAGAACATGCCGTTGAAGAGCGCCGTGGCGGTGTCCAGCGTCGGCGGATCCCCCGGCCGCATTTTGCGGTACATCTCGATGAGCGCCTCGTGGGGCGTCTTGAGCGTATCGCGCTTCAAGGTCTGGCTGACGACCGGGCCCCCGTCATCGCGCTCGGGGAAGAACACGCGGACCTCGGCGATGCTCGAATCGAGGATCGAGTTGAGCACGCTGGGCGTGAGCTCGTTGTTGGCTTCGAGCAGCACTTCGCCCGTCGAGGTGTCCACGATGTCGGCGGCCGAGAACGCTCCCTCGAGGTCGTGGGCGTTGATCTCCACTTGCGCGATCTTCGCCTTCTGGATTTCTTTGAGCGCCGCGGCGTTGATCTTCCTTCCCGCCGGCACGATGGTCTCCTCGGAGCGTGGGTGGACGACGGCTTTGGAGAGTTTCGAGCCCACCAGGCCCTCGGAGACGTTCCAGTAAAGCTTGCGATCCTTGAGGTTGATCGTCTCGACCTGGTAGAACGCGTTGAGGATGTCGGCGTTCGTCTTGAGGCCCAGCGCGCGCAGGAAGATCGTGCCCAGGAACTTGCGCTTGCGGTCGATGCGCACGTAGAGGATGTTCTTGGTGTCGTACTCGAACTCCACCCAAGAGCCCCGGTAGGGGATGATCTTGCCCAGGAAGTAGGTTCGGGACGTATTCGATTCGAAGAACACGCCCGGGGAGCGGTGGAGTTGGCTGACGATGACGCGCTCCGTGCCGTTGATGATGAACGTGCCGTTCTCCGTCATCAGCGGGACTTCGCCGAAATAGACCTCCTGCTCCTTGATGTCGCGGATGCTTTTGTGGCCGGTGTCGCTGTCCTTGTCGTAGATGGTGAGCCGGATGGTCACCTTGAGCGGGGCGGCAAAGGTCATGCCGCGCTCCTGGCACTCCGTGACGTCGTACTTGAGCTGCAGGGTGACCGGGTCACCGCATTTGTTGCAGAAGGTCACGACGTTCTTGTTGAAGCGGCCGCACTTCGCGCAGAGCACGTCGCCGACTTTGAACGGGTCCGTGATCACCGTGTTGCCGCAGTATTTGCAGGTGCTGCGACGGTGGTGCAGGCCTCGCAGGCTTCCGCACTTGCACTCCCAGTTGCCGATCGAGTAGTCCACGAAGTCGAGCTGCGAGATGCCGCGGAAGTCGGTGATGGGAAAGACCGAATTGAAGACCGACTGCAGACCCACGTCCTCGCGCTCGGAGGGCAGCATATCCATCTGCAGGAAACGCTCGTAGGAGCGTCTCTGGACCTCGATGAGGTTGGGAATGCTGATGATGGTTGGGATTTTGGAGAAATTAATGCGCTGGCGAACAGCGCCGTTCCCGCCGTTAGGCATTCCTTCTGCTCCTTGCGGAAGATTTCAGAGAAATTGGAGGTCGTAACGACACTAAGGCCTTATTCGTTTTGATGCAATCTGGGAGCGGGAGGATGCAAAGCTCGTCGGTCCTTAGCCCGGAATTCCACAGGATGGTCGGACCTCTCGCTCGTGAGGACACCGCGCTTTCCTCGCCGGCTCATGAGGAAAGGCGCCGCCGGACGCCCGCGGGCACATCCGGCGGGTCAGGATAACTATTTGACTTCGACGGTCGCGCCCGCTTCGGTGAATTTCTTCTTGATGTTCTCCGCCTCTTCCTTGCTCACGCCTTCCTTGATGGGCTTCGGTGCGCCGTCCACCAGATCCTTGGCTTCCTTGAGGCCGAGGCTGGTGACCTCGCGGACAGCCTTGATGACGTTGATCTTGTTGGCGCCCACGCCGGTCAGGACCACGGTGAACTCGGTCTGTTCCTCAGCCGCCGCGGCGCCCGCTCCGGCTGCACCGGCCGCCGCGCCCGCCACCACCAGCGGAGCCGCGGCCGCCGCGGAGACCCCCAGCGTCTCCTCGAGCCGTTTTACCAGGTCAGCTGCCTCGAGAAGCGACAACCCCTTGATTTCTTCCACCAGTTTTTCTACCCGTTCGGACATCGTTGTGTTCTCCTCCTGAACTTTGTGCCGGGCGCCGGCCGATGACCCGCGCCTCCGCACGCCGACTCTAACTGCCGGCAGATTCTTCGAACTTCTTTTCCTTGACCCCTTGCTGCACCACGAAAGCCAGGTTCCGCGCTACCGCCGAGAGGGTGCCCGCCAGCCGCTGGGCCGGCGAGTTGAGCAGATACAGAACTCTCGCGAAAAGTTCTTCGCGCGACGGCAGGCTGGCGATGGCCTCCAGGTCCTTCAGCGCCACCACGCGGCCTTCCACCACGCCCGCCTTGAACGCCAGCGTGGGATTTTCCTTGGCGTACGCCGTCAGAACCTTGGCAAGCGAGACAGGGTCGGCCGTCGTGTATGCCAGGGAAGTTGTCCCGCGCAGCTTCTGGGCCACCGGCTCGGCGGGGGTCCCCTGGGCCGCGCGCTCGACGAGCGTGTTCTTGACCACTTGGTATTTGGCGCCCGTGCTCGCTACCTTGCGGCGCAGCTCCGTGTCCTGAGCGACGGTAGTTCCCTCGAAGCCCGAGAGAATCACCGTGCGCGCTTTCTGCAGCTCCTCGTGCAGAGCTTCGGCTTGCTTTTGCTTCTCATCCCGTTTCATGCGCTTTCCTCTGTTCAGGTCCCTTTAAGCCGCTTCCACCGAGGCCAGATCGATCGCAAAGCCCGGCCCCATGGTGGACGAGATTACGATGCTGCGGACGTACCGGCCCTTGGCCGAGGCCGGCTTCGCCTTCAGCACGCTCTGAATCAACGCCGAGGCGTTTTCGGCCAGCTTTTCGGGCTCGAAGGAGACCTTGCCGACCGCGCAGTGGATGATCCCGGTCTTATCCACGCGGAACTCGACCTTGCCGGCCTTGACTTCCCTGACGGCCTTGGCCACGTCCAGAGTGACGGTCCCGGTCTTGGGGTTGGGCATCAGGCCGCGTGGCCCGAGCAACTTGCCCAGCCTGCCGACGGACTTCATCATGTCCGGCGTGGCCACGACAGCGTCGAAATCCATCCAGCCGCCCTGGATTCTCTGCACCAGGTCGTCGCCGCCCACTTCGTCCGCGCCCGCCTCGCGCCCCTCGCGCACCTTGTCGCCGGAAGCGATAACGATCACGCGCTTCGATTTTCCCAGGCCGTGCGGCAGCACCACCGTGCCGCGCACCATCTGGTCGGCGTGCTTGGGATCGACGCCCAGCCGCATCGCCACTTCGACCGTCTCATCGAACTTCGCAAACGCCGCCTTCTTCAGCACCGGCATGGCTTCCGTCAGCGTGTAAGCGGGTTTGTCCACCAGCTTGACGGACGCCTGGAATTTCTTTCCTGCTTTGGACATTCCTTCCACTCCGCAAAGAAACTGGAAACTAGAAATCGGAAACTGGTTAATCCCCGCCAATTTCTAGTTTCAAGTTTCCATTTTCCAGTTTCCCACTACGGTACAACTTCAATTCCCATGCTGCGCGCCGTACCTTTGACGGTGGCCACCGCCGCCGTGAGGTCGCGCGCGTTCAGGTCGGTCAGTTTCTGCTTGGCGATCTCCTCGACCTGCTTCTCGGTGACTTTGCCCACCTTATTCTTGTTGGGCTCACCGGAACCCTTGGCGATCCCCGCCGCGCGCTTCAGCAGGATCGAGGCGGGCGGCGTCTTGGTAAGGAAGGAGAACGTCCGGTCGTGATAAACGGTGATGACCACCGGAATCACCAGCCCTTCCTGGTCCTTCGCGGAGGTTTTGCCGTTAAACGCCTTGCAGAACTCCATGATGTTCACGCCATGCTGGCCGAGCGCCGGCCCCACGGGCGGAGCGGGAGTGGCCTTGCCCGCCGCGATCTGCAGTTTGATCTGAGCCACAATTCGTTTCGCCATATCGGTCTACCTTCGTCCGCAATCGTCCGCGCCAGCCCCCGGAGCCGCTGCGCTAGAGTTTCTCCACCTGGTAAAAATCCAGCTCCACGGGGGTCGCGCGACCGAAAATGGTCACCATCACCCGCAGCGTGGAGCGGTCGTCGTTGATCTCGTCCACCATGCCCGTGAAATCCTTGAAAGGGCCGTCGGTAATCTTGACGTTTTCGCCGCGGTCGAACTTCAGCTTGGGTTTGGGGTGCTCGGCCGCCACTTCGACCTTATGGAGGATTCGGTCCACTTCCTCCGGCGTGAGCGGCGGGGGCATCTGCCCCGAGCCCACAAAGCCCGTGACGCGCGGCGTCGAGCGCACCATGTGCCAGGTGTCGTTGTTCATGTCCATTTCCACCAGCACGTAGCCCGGATAAAACAGCTTGGGGGTCACCACCTTCTTGCCGGCGCGCATTTCGATCACGTCCTCGGTGGGAATCATGACCTCGCCGAACTGCTCCTGGAGCCCCCCGGCCTCGACGCGGCTCTTCAGCGTCTCGGCGACCTTTTTCTCGAATCCCGAGTAGGTGTGGATGATGTACCAGTTTTTGCCCATGCCTGGCTTTCTCGCGAATGCCCGCCCGCGCGCCTTACCGCCCTGCAGCCGACGGACTAGCCGTTATGCAGGAATGCCTGCAGAATCCTGCTGACCAGGTGCCGGAAGGCCCAATCACAAATGGCGAAATAGATCCCGAACAGAAACGTGGTCAAGATGACCATCATGGTGGTGCCGTAGATTTCCTGTTTGCCCGGCCAGGTCACGCGCTTCATCTCGCCGCGCACCGCAGCGAAATAGTCGCGCAGTTGCCGCCAGTAGTTCTTGGATGCGCCGATTTCCTCCGTCGCCGCTCTCGCCATCGGTCCGGTTGTCCACTCCCTTTCGTTGCGGTTCGTCCGCTGGGCGTCCGGTCCTTACCTTACCTGGCAGGGGCGGAGGGACTCGAACCCCCATGACCGGTTTTGGAGACCGGCAGATTAGCCGTTGATCTGACGCCCCTTCAAAACCAGTGACAAGTGACGAGTGAATAGTGACGAGTCAAGGTCGAGTACCATGGTCTTGCCTCCTGCTCGTCACTCGTCACTGGTCACCCGTCACTTAACTTCTTTGTGCACCGTGTGGTGCCGGCACGTCGGGCAGAACTTCTTCAGCTCCACCCGGTCCTGGTTCTTCTTCTTGTTCTTCGTCGTCGTGTAATTGCGATTCTTACAATCGCCGCACTGTAGCGTGATGATTTCGCGCATTGCTCTTAACCCTTAGCTGTCAGCCTTCAGTGCTCAGCCAAAAAACACTTCCCAGCCGCGGGCTGAGGGCGGGTCGCCTTTCTACGCCAGGATTTCCGTCACCGTGCCGGCGCCGACGGTATGGCCGCCCTCGCGGATAGCGAAGCGCAGGCCCTTCTCCATGGCGATGGGCGTAATCAGCTCGATCTCCAGACTGACGTTGTCGCCCGGCATCACCATCTCCGTCCCCAACGGCGTGTGCCGCCCCCCTTCTTCCTTCGTCAAAACGTAGGTCTCCGCCCGGAACTTGGTGTGCGGCGTGATCGAGCCGGGCTTGGCCAGCACCATGCCGCGCTCCACGTCGTCCTTCTCCGTGCCGCGCAGCAGCACCCCGATGTTGTCCCCGGCCTGCCCCTCGTCCAAAAGTTTCTTGAACATCTCCACGCCCGTCACCACTCGCTTGAACGACTCCGGACGCAGCCCCACAATCTCCACTTCTTCCTGCACCTTCACCTTGCCCCGGTCCACGCGGCCCGTCACCACCGTGCCCCGCCCCGAGATCGAGAAGATGTCTTCAATCGGCATCAGAAACGGCTTGTCAATGTCCCGCGGCGGCAGCGGAATGTAGCTGTCCACCGCGTCCAGCAACTCGTAGATCGACTTCTCCCAGGCCGCGTCCCCTTCCAGCGCCTTCAAGGCCGAACCCCGAATCACCGGCAGCTTGTCCCCCGGAAACTTGTACTTGGTCAGCAGTTCCCGCACTTCCATCTCCACCAGGTCGAGCAACTCCGGGTCTTCCACCGCGTCGCACTTGTTCATGTACACCACGATGTAGGGCACGTTCACCTGCCGCGCCAAGAGCACGTGCTCGCGCGTCTGCGGCATCGGCCCGTCCGTCGCCGCCACCACCAGAATGGCCCCGTCCATCTGCGCCGCCCCGGTGATCATGTTCTTGATGTAGTCGGCGTGCCCCGGACAATCCACGTGCGCATAGTGACGGTGCTTCGTCTCGTACTCGACGTGTGCAATCGCAATCGTGATCCCCCGCGCCTTCTCCTCCGGCGCGTTGTCGATCGAATCGAAGGCCCGGTACTTGACCTTGGGATTGTCCCTCGCCAGCACCTTGGTGATCGCCGCCGTCAACGTCGTCTTGCCGTGATCGATGTGCCCGATCGTCCCTACGTTCATGTGCGGCTTCGATCGATCGAATTTTTCCTTGGCCATACTCCTTATGCCTCACTCACGGAATTCGAGAGTCCAGTTTCGTCTCAACTCAAAATCACTTGCCCACCACCCGTCCCTGCACGCGCGCGATGACCTCCTCGGCAATCGCTGGCGGTGTCTGCTCGTAGCGCAGAAAGTGCATCGAGTAGGACGCGCGACCCTGGGTACGCGAGCGGAGGTCCGTCGCATAACCGAACATTTCCGCCAGCGGCACCTTGGCGCGAAGGATCTGCGTCGAGCCGCGTTTCTCCATGCCTTCGATGTGTCCCCGGCGCGCGCTGAGGTCGCCGAGGACGTCACCCATATACTCCTCGGGAACGACAACTTCCACCTTCATGACCGGCTCGAGCAGGACCGGCTTGGCCTTGCGTGCCGCCTCTTTGAACCCGATGGAGCCCGCGATTTTGAAGGCTATCTCGGAAGAGTCCACCTCGTGATAGGATCCATCGGCGAGGATCACG
>JAIQGB010000178.1 GCA_020072905.1 Terriglobia bacterium
CGTACGCGTCGAGAAATACCGAGCCCTCGACGCTCGGGCCGAGCACGTCAAAGAGCGTCTCGCGCAGTTGCTCCGAGGTGGGACGCAGCTTCCCGCCCTTGAGCGCTTTGATCGTCAGGCTGCGGTATGTGCCGGAGATGATGCGCATGGCGGAATTGGATCATTGATTCATTGAGTCATTAAGCCTTTGGGCGATCGGAAAGACGAAACTCGAAAATTGAAATTCGAAACTCGCCTGCATGCTCACCGATGTTCGGTTTTCGAGTTTCGATTTTCGAATTTCCGGTTTCCGCCTTCGCTCTTCCAATCACCCAATCGCTCAATCACTCAATGCGCACTAGGCGACGCTCGCCAATCCATACCGCCGCGGCCAGTGAGCGCGCAGGTAGGTGACGAACGCCTCGAACTCCTGGCGCGAAGCGGGGCGTTCGACGAAATCGCTGGCTTCACGCTTCGCCCAGTCGAGGATTTCCTGGTCGCGCAGCAGGTTGGCGACGCGGAAAGTCGGAATCCCCCACTGCCGCGTGCCGAAAAATTCGCCCGGGCCGCGCAACTTCAGATCGATTTCGGCGATGCGAAAGCCGTCGGTGGTTTCGGTCATGGTGCGGAGGCGCTCGGAGGCAACATCGGTCAAGGGCTCTTCGGCGAGCAGCAGGCAGGTGGATTTGGCCTTCCCCCTCCCGATGCGGCCCCGAAGCTGGTGCAACTGCGCGAGGCCGAAGCGGTCCGCGTGCTCGATGAGCATTACCGTGGCGTTGGCCACGTCCACGCCGACTTCGACGACGGTGGTCGAAACCAGGACTTGCACCTCGCCGCGCTTGAAGCGCTGCATCACACCTTCTTTTTCGTCGCTGGGCAGCCGGCCGTGCAGCAAGCCGAGGCGGAATTCCGGAAAGACATTGCGCGAAAGGTGGTCGTACATGCGCACGGCAGGCTTGAGGTCCAGCTTCCCGCCCTCTTCGATCACCGGATAGACGACATAAGCCTGGCCGCCGCGCCGCACTTTGTCGCCGATGAACTCGAAGGCCTGGGCGCGGTCGCGCTCGAAGATCTGGCGCGTTTCGATGGGCGTGCGATTGGGCGGCAGCTCGTCGATGACGGAGAAGTCGAGGTCGCCGTAGAGCGTCAGCGCCAGCGTACGCGGGATGGGCGTGGCGGTCATCACCAGCACATCCGGGGTCGCGCCCTTGCGAATCAGTTTGAAGCGCTGCATGACGCCGAAGCGGTGCTGCTCATCCACGACCGCCAAGCCGAGGCGCGCGAAGCTGACGTCCTCTTCGATGAGCGCGTGCGTGCCGACTACCAGGTGGACTTCGCCCCGGGCAATCCGCCGTTTCAGTTCCGATTTCTCCGCGGCTTTCCGCGCGCTAATCAGCAGATCGACTTCGTAGCGCAGCGGCGCCAGTAGATCCTTGATGTAAAGGTAGTGCTGCGTGGCCAGGATTTCAGTGGGCGCCATGAGCGCCACCTGGTGACCGTTCTCCATCGCCAGGAGCGCGGCCTGCACGGCCACGATCGTTTTGCCCGAGCCCACGTCGCCCTGCAGCAAGCGGTTCATGGGGCGCGGCGAGCACATGTCATCGGCAATTTCCTTGAGCACCCGCTTCTGCGCCCCGGTGGGATGGAAGGGGAGGATCTGTTTGATGGCCTGGCGGACGCCTTCCGTGACGTGGAACTCAATTCCCGCCGCCGCCTTTGCCTTGCGACGTTTGAGCGCGAGGCCGGCGCCCACGGCGAAGAATTCCTCGAAGATCACCCGGATTTGCGCGGGCGTTCGGAAACTCGCGACTTCTTCGATAGGCCGCTCGCCATCGGGGAAGTGGGTCAGACGCAGCGCCGGGCCGCGGTCAACCAACTTGTTGCGCTGCCGCACTGACTCCGGCAGATGGTCAGGAATCTGCGCCTCGAGCGCAGTGAGGGCGGCGGAAATCAGCCGCCGCAGAACGCGCGTGCCGAGCGTACCCACGGATTCGTAGATCGGCACGACGCGGCCCACTTCCAGTGATTCGGCTCCCTCTTCCGCCGATTCGGGAAGAATCTCAAACTGAGGCTGAACGATCTGAAGATTCCCGGTGCCGAAAGGATCGCGCTCGACCTTGCCGTAGAAGAAGACGCGCTGGCCCTGGCGGAAGACCTTGTGCTTCTCGAGGTAGACGGCGTTGAACCACTTGCAGCGCAGCATGCCGCTCAGGTCCGTGGCGGCGAGGTCATAAATGTAGAGGCCCTTGCGGGTGCGCATCAGCCCGCAGGTGAGGACTTTGGCGAGGACGGTCGTCGTCTGACCGGGCACGAGGTCGCGGATGCGGGTGATGCGCGTGCGGTCCTCGTAGCGGAATGGGGTATAGTAGAGGAGATCTTCCACCGTGTGGATGCCACGCGCCGCCAGCAACTCGGATCGCGCGGGCCCCACACCTTTCAGGTACTTCACCTCCGAGGAGAGCGTCAATAGAGAGTTGGCCATCGGGGTCCCATTATAGCTGTGGAGGACAAGGGAAGCATGCGCGCCAACGCCGAGCGGTGGCTGAAATCGTTGATTGCCGTGCTCCTCGGCAACGGGCTTTACTTCTCTCTGAGCCCGCACCTTCCGCCCAGCGCCCGGCATCAGCCTTTCGCCTTCGACTGGGGCGTGGTAGTGGATTTCTGGTTCTGCCTTTGCGTTTATGGACTCCTGGACCTGGCGAAGTTCCTGAGCAAGCGAAAACCGTAGCGGCTGGCTCGCCGCAGCGGCAAGTCATTAGTCTGGATGGACTTCCACCCTCCAACCGCGCCCTGCCGCGGCGCCAAGACCCCCGGGGTGGGGAGGAGCGCCCCGGCTTTTATGCCCCTGATAAGAATTTCTTCCTTCACAAATGACTCTCCACAGGTTATGCTGAGAAGCTGAAGGTCGGTTCATAGCACGGTTCGCACGCCGTCGAACGTTGGTTCTTTACTCAGTCTCCGAAGTCAACCTCGCCGGAAGCTCATTTCTTCAGACCGGCACAACGACAAGATAGGCTCTCGGTGGAGGAGATGTATTCTCGTCGTAACCGAGCAGAGGTATTTCCCTTAACAAAGGTGCGCAAGCCTAACCCTTTGGAATCCAAGCGTCGATAGAAAAGGAGAATTAATCCATGGCATTCAAGGCTCAATTGGGTGAAACGGCTGGTGAGATCTACATACTACTCGAAAGCGAGGGGGCACTGACCACAGTCCAGCTCAAGAAAAAGGTGAACGCCAAGGGCGACATGTTGAGCTACGCCCTCGGCTGGCTGGCGCGCGAAAACAAAATCGAGTTCGTTACCGAAAAGAATGCGTTGAGGGTGCAACTGAAATAGACGGAGAGTTTCCGGCTCTCCGCGTGGAGGGGCGGCGGAAGAAGCCTGGGAACGGGAAGGTAGAGAACATGCCAGAGGAAACCAGGGCCCTCATGCTGCACAGCCGGCGCGACCCTCTGCGCACGCTGACTCAGGCGCTCGAACGTCAAGGGGTAAAGACCGTTCAGGCCTGCAATTGTGCGGAAGCCTCGCGCCTCCTCCAGGGCTTCGAGCCGCCCGAGCTACTCTTCACGGACACGAAGCTCCCCGACGGGAACTGGGCAGACGCGATTCGCCTTGCCCAGAAGGCCGCCGCGCCGGTGAATGTGATCGTCGTATCGCGCCTGGTGGACGTGCGCCTCTACGTCGAAGCGCTGGAGGCCGGGGCTTTCGATTTCATCGCGCCGCCCTTCGAAGATTCCGAACTCGCTCACGTGGTGCGTTGTGCCGCCGGAAACGCGGAAGCGCGCCGTCAGGCGAAGCTAGGAACCAAGAAAGGTCAGGCGGAAACTTTCGCCTCAACGGAAAGGCCGCTGTTTCTCTCGTCCAAGGCCTGACCGCTCGATACAGCCCGCAAGGCCGCGCAAGCCTAAAAGGCGGGCGCGATCCCCCGCCTTCCTTCTTTCCCCCAGGTTCGCGGCGCCCGCTACGCGTGGGTGGCCTTGGCTTCACCCTTCTCGATGGGCGCGTCGACCAGGTTGCCCCACTCCGTCCAGCTTCCGTCGTAGTTGCGGACCTTCTCGAAGCCCAGCAAATACTTGAGCACAAACCACGTATGGGAGCTGCGCTCGCCAATGCGGCAATAGGCGATGGTCTCTTTGTCGGGCCGGACCCCCTGCCCGCCGTAGAGGCTGGCCAGCTCGTCGTAGGACTTGAAGGTGCCGTCGTCGTTCGCCGCCTTGGACCACGGAATGCTCGCGGCGCCGGGAATGTGCCCGCCGCGTTGTGCGGTTTCGCTCATGCCCGGAGGCGCGATGACCTTGCCCGTGAACTCATCGGGCGAGCGCACGTCCACCAAGTAGCGGTTCTTTTTGTCCAGGGTATCGAAGACGATCTCCCGGCGCGCCCGCACGCTTTCGTCCGGCGCGGTGGCTCTGTAGTTGGTGGGCGTGACCCTGGGGACGTCGGTCGTGAACGGACGCCCTTCCAGCTCCCACTTTTTCCGCCCACCGTTCATCAGCCGCACATCCTTGTGGCCAAAGTACTTAAACTGCCACAGCGCGTAGGCGGCAAACCAGTTGTTGTTGTCGCCGTAGAGGACCACGGTCGAATCGTTCGAGATCCCCGACTCGCGAGCCAGCTTTTCGAACTGCTGTTGGCCGAGCAGATCGCGCCGGACGTTATCCTGCAATTGCGTCTGCCAATTCCAGCCCACGGCGTTCTTGATGTGGCCCTTCGCGTAAGAGCTGGTGTCGACGTCCACCTCCACCAGCCGAACCTTCGGGTCGTCCGTGTGCTGCGCCACCCAGTCGGTGCTGACCAGTACTTCCGGATGCTTGTAATCGCCCATAGCTAACTTTTCCCTCCTCCTAATATTTTCAAAATCAAAGACTTATGAGGGCAGAAAGGAGATCCGTAGGCCCTAGCTACAACAATACAGGCCCGGCAGAAGCACACCCGAGGGATTCCTAAGCGAGGTTCGAAACACGTTTACAGTATTGCACGTTTCGGACATTTTGACAAGGCGCGGTTGGCCCCGTAGAGCCGGGCTTCAGCCTGGCACCTTATCGTAGAGGCAGGCTACAGCCCGGCACCTTCGGACATTTTGGCAAGGCGCGCTTCCCTCGGTAAGGACGGTGTTCAGCCCAGCATCCGGCGCTGGCGCGGCGGTCGGAGCCTGCGCGGACGCACGAAGCGAACGGGGACTCTTCTTCCGTTGAACGGGAGGGACAAACTGCCCTTGAAGAGCTCCCCGGTGTCCCCGACTTTCTGTCCAATAAATTGTCGCTGGATTGGACAAAATGCCCACGAGAAATGGAGCGATTTGTCGCTGTCAGAAAACGGCTCCGTGTGGCAAAAAAGGACAATTTTCCTGCCTACCAGCCCCGATTTTTGGTGCCTGCTCGGCGCGGTCTCTTGGGACGATTCAGTTACTCATATCATAAAAACCTGAATAGGTTAAGTTCAATAATAGTTAACAACCTCGGACATTTCTGCTCTGCGCTGATCGAGCTAGAACAAATTGTCACCTCCGCTTCCTTGGAGCTTGGCGGCTCCCCCCGCCCTTGCCCTGGTTACTGTTCACTATTCACTATTCACCATTCACTGGTCCCCGCCCTTCCGCCTCCTGCCTCCTGCTTTTCCGTTCATCATTCATCGTTCCGCGTTCATCGTTCGCCTCCCCCCTCGTCACTGCTCGCCGACCCCTGCCTTTTCGGTGTACACTCACAGTTACCTAGGATTCCCAAATGGAAATCCGGGGCAAGGGCAGGCGCCCACAGTATATGATCGGCGCACCGGGGCTGGAGGAAGCGAATGAAGTTCTACTCATTTCAGATCCTCATCGAAAAGGAACCGGAGGACGAAGGATATTTCGCTTACACGCCAAACGTCCCGGGCTGTTTCTCGAACGGCAAAACCATCGAAGAAGCGAAGCGCAATATCCGCCAAGCCATCGAGCAGCATCTGGCCTCGATGCTCGCCCACGCCCAGCCCGTCCCCCAGGATGACCGACTGGTGCACGTCGAGGAACTGACCGTGGCGGTCCCCGAATGAGCCGCCTGCCGCTCTGGGCCTTCAGCGTTCAGCATTCAGCCTTCAGCATTCAGCATTCAGCCTTCCCCTGACACCCGACACCTGGCACCTGACACCTGCCCTTTTCCCCCTTGCATAACCCCCCAAGTAGATGTATACCGTAGCAAGTTGACGCGGCGGTAAAGCGCGCGGGCCAAGTGCCGCGATTATCCGAGCGGTCGTCAGCGCCGCGTTTGGGAAACGGATTGACGCGCAACGGGACATCCGGGGATTGCGGGGCGGCATATGTCTCTTTCGGAAATCATCGGGTTAGTTCGGCAGCTGGGTTACTCTTGGGCTCCGCGCGTGCTGGCCCTTCTCCTGGTTTTCTTCGTCGCCCGTGAATGCTGGAAGCTTCGCTACCCCCACCTGCTTTCATGGGGTTTTATCGGGCCGGTTGTGGGGTCCACAGGCATCGCAATACTAGGCCTGGTGGTGTTCTACCGCTAGTGGGGTGTACCGAAAAGCTTCAGGTCCGAAGAAGTTGGCATTCTGGTAGCCGAAATCCCCGGCGATACAGACCGTAGGCAGCAGAACTCCTATGTATCGGCAATCCGGGAGCTTGTTGCCAACACTCCTGACATCGGCTCAGTAGTCAAAGTTAGACTACTTGAACGACCACTGCCCAGTGACCCGGACGATCAGCACCGAGCGGCACTCGATCTGGCTCGTCGCTTGGGAGCCGCACTGGTCATCCGTCCCGTGCCCGTTGAGGGCGGCCACAGCCTCTGGATAACTATTGCAGACCGGCCTGAGTTTTCGACGGAGGAAACGACACTCGGCTATGTCACACAGTCGCAGCTTGCCCAGATACGCTCGCTACCCCTTCCAGGGGAAATCGCGCTGATAGCTCGGTGCGTTCTTGCCTTGTCCTACTTCCAGCGCCAGCGATTCGACCAGGCGATAAAGCAGTTCAAGAATGTGCTTTCCTCTCCGGAGCTTCCCCCGGCGGCACCTCCTCGCCCATACCTGAACTTCCTACTTGGCACTTCATATAATCGTGTGAGCTCTCCCGCCCCCGATTCCGACTTGAAACTCGCGATCGCGGCCTTCGATGAAACCCTAATAGAGCTGCCCCGCGACAGTCAACCGCTAGTATGGGCGGCGACCTTCAATAACCGAGGTAACGCTTATCGAGGGCTCCGGGGTCCCGACCGGGCGGCCAACCTGCAAGAGGCACTCCGCTCCTACGACACTGCTCTGCAAATTTTGAATGCGAAGGCACACCCGGAGGAGTGGGCTTTAGTTGTAACCAACAAGGCCGTAGCTCTTGCCGAGGTACCAGCTGCTGATGCGGACGTGAACCTCCGCTTGGCGATCGGTTTTCTTGATGACGCCCTCGCTGTATATACTGTAAGGGGGAACCCTTCAAGGTGGGCGATGGTTATGCACAACCGTGGAGTCGCATATCGCCGGCTCCAAGGACCCAACCGGGAAGCGAATCTACGTGAGGCGATTCGGAACTTCGATTTGTGCCTCGAAATCAGGCGGCGCGACCGGTTTCCCCTGAAATGGGCGGTAACCATGAATGCGCGGGGGCGCGCGTATGGGGAACTGCCCGGCCCCGACCGCACAGCGAATGTTCGGGAGGCAATTCGCTGCTTTGACTCGGTACTCGAGGTAAGGACCAGGGAGAGGTACGCCGTTGCATGGGCGGAGACAATGAGCAATCGTGCAGGTGCCTTCGCGCTGCTTCCCGAAGGCGACCGTGATACCAATCTCAGAGAGGCGATCCGGTGCTACGACCTTGCACTTGAGGTTCGCAAGAGGGATAGCTACCCATTCGATTGGGCTATCACGACGCTCAATCGCGCCGAGGCCTACCTCCAACTGGATGGGCCGGAGGGTGCTGGCAACGTCGGCGAGGCCGTCCGGGGCTTTGAATCTGCGCTGGAGGTATTCCAGGGTATGGGATTGGCACAGTACGCAGCGGATTGCCGTGCCCGCCTTGACGGAGCACGAAAACTGGTGGCGCGTTCCCACTAACATACCACGTGGGAGTCGATGGTAGCCGCTGTCAGCGGGTAGTCGGTACCCACGGTCAATCGTCCTGTGAATGACCGCGGGCTTTCCGCATCGGCGAAAACCCACAGTCAAGAAGGCACTGACCGCTGGCTGGCGCAGACCGTCGCGCTTCACGGTCTGCGATCTCGCGGAGCGACGTGTTCCCAGCGCGTCGAAGCGCCCTGAATCGAGAATGAGGGTCAAGACAAGTCCCTTCGGGAAATCGCAGACCCTACAAACCAGGGTCTGCGCCAGGGGCGCTCTCCCAATGGAGGTTTTATATGACCGTTTGTATCGCGGCACTTTGCGATAGC
>JAIQGB010000179.1 GCA_020072905.1 Terriglobia bacterium
CTTCATTCACGGGAATCTGGTTGCCGGGAAAGGGCTGGCCGGTCGTGGGGTCGGTGAGCGTAGGGAAGGGCAGGCCCGTCAGCGGATCGATGCCGCTGAAGTCGCCCGCGCGCAGGGCCGCAGAGGGAAGAAGCGTGGTATTGGTGATGCTCTGGTGAATGCGCAGGCCTTCATAGTTGGTGAAGAAGAACGTTCGGTCGCGCTTCAAGGGGCCGCCGAGGCTCGCGCCGAACTGGTTCTGGCGAAAGGGAGGAATGGGCCGGCTCGGATCGTCGAAGAAGTTCCTGGCGTCGAGCGCGCTGTTGCGCAGGAACTCGTAGGCAGTTCCGGAGAAGCGATTCGAGCCGGAGCGCGACGCGATGTTGACCTGCGCGCCGGAGGTCAATCCTTGTTCGGTCGAGTAGGAACTTTCGACGACGCGAAACTCGCGAATCGCATCGACCGAAGGATTGACCGTCAGGCTGTAGGCGAACGGCTCCATCAGCGTGATGCCGTCGAGCGAGAAGTTGTTGCGCTCAGAGCGCTGGCCGTTCACCGAGAAACCGATTCCTTGCGCCGCGGTGTTGAACTGCTGCGAGGAGCCGTTCGGATAAGGCGGGACGGCCCCGGCCGCCAGGAGGGCCAGTTGCGACCACTGCCGGCCGTTGAGCGGCAGCAGGCTCACGCGCGCGTTGTCAATCTCGTCGCCGATGGCGGGCGTGGCCGTCTCGATGAGCGGCGGCCGAGCGTCCACGCGGACCATCGTCTGCTCGCGGGCAAGTTCCAGCGTCACATCCACGCGCGCGGTCTGGCCCACCTGGAGAACCAACCCCGAAAGCGTCTTGGCCGCGAACCCGCTCTTCGAGACTTCCAGTTCGTACAATCCAACGGGGAGCAGCGGGAGGCTGTAGAACCCGTTCTCGCTCGAGGCGGTGGTCCGCGTAAGTCCTGTCGCTGAGTTCCGCAGCACGACCGTCGCGCCCGGCACGATGGCGCCCGTCGGGTCGAGAACGACGCCTTCCAGATTGCTATTCCAGTTCTGGCCGGAAAGCGGACGGGGGAGAAGCGCGAGAAGCAATGCCACTGCGGTGAGCAGCGTTGCGTGACAAATAAGTTCGTAGTAGGGAGATCTCAAATGGACTGCCCCTTCTCGGGGCAGTTTTCAAGGGAGGATAGACGACCGTCTCGCGCCCACACAGCCGACACCGCACCAGGCTTCCCTCACAGTCTAGCACTTCGATGTCCAAGCGCTTAAAAAATCCGACCGGATTTCACCAAATTCCTGAGTCTCGGACAGAATGTAAGTATTACAGAGCCGGGCCGGATCAGTGTCCCCGAGGGGTCAAGAGATTGCCAATTCGGAGAGGGGCCCCGCAGATTCGCTTTTCAACATGCCTCCTCACCAATCAAGCCGCCGCAGGCCTTTGACCAAGTCGAAATGACGGTCGCGGCTCAAGATGGGAAGGGCATGTTGGCGGCAAAGCGCCGCAATCCACGCGTCGTTGGAAGGAATCGGCGTGCCAGCGGCTTTGAGTTCGGTGCGGAGCTCGGCGTAAGCCACGGCAGTATCCTCATTCACTTCGAGCACACTGCATACCGCGAGCAATTCTTCCAGCCAGCGCTCGTACTTACGCTTGTGCTGCGACTGGCCGATTCCAAAGTGGTACTCTCCCAGGACGATGACCGGAATGGCGAGGCGACGGGCGCGGAAAAACTCCTTGGCCGCGCCACCTTCGCCCTCCGCAATGGCCGACAGAGCGTTCGTATCGAGAATCAGGCCCATTCGTCAGGCTCGATTTTTTCAAACTCTTGCTCGATCAGCGTGTTGATTCGGGCCGTCTCCCGGCACAGGTGGCGCAGCCTTCCGGCCAGCTTTCTCTTGCTCTTTTCTCGACCCGGAGATTTCGCGCCGAGTTTCTCCGCCACGGACTCGGTGACGAACTGGCGCAAGGGGATGCCTTGTTCGCTCGCCCGGGCTTTGGCGCGGCGGAAGATGGCATCAGGTATTTCCAGCGTGGTCTTCACGGAGGCACTCTCCCATATTTATGGGTGGTTGTCAAACGGCGGCCAGGGAACACGCCGGTACACTTGGCTCCCACAAGGGAAAGAGCCAACAAGCCGTGGCCCCCAGAGGGCACCTTGGCTACTTGCTTGACGCGCGACCGACACCGCTTATACTCATAGACCGCCTTTTTTCGATTGCAATGGGTAACAGTCCCACAGAACCGCCAACCTCTCGCCGCGGGGAACCCTGGGCGCTCGGCTCGGTGCTCGGGTACGCGTCCGCGAACATCTTCGACCGGTTGGCGGTCATTCATGTTGACCCGCTGATCGGCCCGTTCCTGCGCGGTCTGCCCAGCCTGATCCTGGGCGTGGTTCTGGTTCTTCGCCACCGCACGCTCCGTCAACTCCAGCCAAGCTCCGCGGACTACGCGGGGCGCCGAGCCATTCTCACCTTCGTTCTCGCCGGCGTCGTTTCTACCCTGGGCCTCTTCGTTTACTACTTCGCGATTCGCGTCGGCGGCGTCATCATCACGATCCCGGCGCTGGAAACCTATGTCATCTGGGGCACGCTGATCGCCTGGGTTTTCCTGGGGGAGAGGGTGCGGGGCATGGCACTCGCGGGAATTGGGTTGATTGCCCTGGGGCTGGCCGTTCTCTCCCTCGGACAAATGATAGGGCAGCCGATTTCGCCGCTCTGGTACTGGGCCATCCCCCTTGCCCTATTCACCGCACTGACGTATGGCGTCTCCGGAGTTCTGTGGCGGGATGGGCAGTTGCGCGGCGCGCATCAGTCCACGGCCATTTTCCTCCAGTTCACGACCAGCATGATGGTGGCGGCTGCGGGGCTGGGGCTCCTGGGGCGGTGGAGCGCCCTGACCACCGCTCCAGCCCACGATCTCGGCGCGCTGCTGGCGAGTGGCGTGCTCTCGGGGATCGTGGGAATCTACTGCATGTTTACGGCGCTGCGGTTGATGACGGTCGCCCGGGTTTATGCTTTTTCCG
Organism: Terriglobia bacterium; assembly: GCA_020072905.1. Lineage (GTDB taxonomy): Bacteria > Acidobacteriota > Terriglobia > UBA7540 > UBA7540 > JAIQGB01. The sequence continues at coordinate 2,986 of JAIQGB010000179.1, forward strand.
CCCTGACTCCTCTGGTTGCCACGCTCTTTGCGCACTTCCTTCTGCACGAATACCTTAACGTGGTTATTCTGCTGGGTGTTCTGCTGGTTTCGGTCGGCATGGCGCTCACCCAAATCTTCCGGCCCAGGGACGAAAGGCAGGCGAGCTAGGGACTGGGATTCAGGGTTTAGGGATTTGCGAACCTCCACTTTCGGCTTTGGCGCGACAATCCCACCTTTCGCTCGCGTGCGCCTAATCCCTAATTCCTAGTCCCGAATCCCTTGTCCTTACAGGTGGGGAACGCGCCGGCTCTGGATCTCATTCAAATGCTGGCGGAGTCGCTCGAGGACTTCGGACCCCTTCCCTTGAGCGATTTCCAGCTCGATTTCCCGCAGGGCGAAGTGAATGATGTCGTGGTGGTGCAATTCTTCCGGCCCCAGTTCGTTGCTGAAGCGCAGCCAGATCTGGTGCAGGAGGTCGATTTCCTTGAGGGTCAGGTGGGGCGCGTGCGGGCCAAGGTAGAAGATGTCCTCCTGGCCGGTGGGAGTGAAGATTTCGAGTGCAAGATGGGGCTTGGGATCGGACAGACCCTCCCACGCCAGCCCGGCGCGGCGCGCCTGTTCAGTGACAGGCATTTTCGCGGAGGCCCCCAAGACAATCGTCGCGGCTTGCAGGCTTTCCGCCGAGCGCAGGATGCCATCCCAGATTTCCGTGGCGGCGGCGACGGCGAGATAGATTCTCTTGCCTTTCTTCTCCGCGATGGCGAGCGCCTGGGTGAAGAGCATCTGCTCCCTGGCGGTGAAGAGCTGTTCGGGCACCAGCGCATGCTCACCGGACCCGGCGCGGCGGAGAATGCGAATGTGCAGAACGACCACGTCCTGCTGCCGGGGATTGACGCGGTCGAGGACCGCCGCGAGGTGATAGAGCGTGTTGAGGTCACGGGCGAGGACCAGAATGGAGCCGGCCCGGCAGCCGACCGTTTTCGGGGTGATTTCGGCTCCCGGCTCCAGGTGGAACTGGTCCATCTCGGCGACTTCCGACCGACGGCGGTGCGTGTAGTGTTCGGAGGCGGTGAAGATGCCGAAGAAGACCAGCGTAAACGCAATTCCGGCCGTGGTGGCGATTTGCTTCGTGAAGAGGTTGACGGTGGCGACGGCCAGAAGGGTCAGGGTGATCAAGCCGAGGCCAATGGGAATGTCCAAGCGGCCGATCCGCAGGTTCAAGGGGACGCGGAACTCTCTCTCGCCAGGGTCCTTGTAGCGAAGCACCAGGACCGCCAGCCCTTTCATGGCAAAGCTCCACATGACGCCGAAAGCGTAGGCTTCGCCCAGAAGGATAACGTTGCCCCGGCTCAGGAAGATGGTGAGCAACTGGAGGATCACCACGAGGTTGATAATGCGGTGGGACGTCCCGAAGCGCGGGTGCGGATGGCGGAACCAGTCGGTGAGGACTCCGTCTTCGGAAACGCGGTTCAGAACGCCGTTCGAACCTACAATGGCGGTATTGACGGCGCCGGAGAGAATCATGATCCCGACCACGACCACGAAGGCGTGGAAGAGCAGCTTCAGCATCGTTGGCCCGGCGACGTGCATCGCCAGGCCGCCGATGAGGTTGTCCTTGAACTCGAGGCGCGTCGCATCGGGAATGATCGCATAGGCGAAGAAGGAAACCAGCGAGGTGAAGAGCAGGCTGTAGATGAAGATGATCAGCGCCGTCTTTTTCAGATTCGGCAGCTTGGGATGCTGGATTTCGCGGTAGACCTGCGCGAGCGTTTCCAGCCCGCTCATGGCGAGCACCGAGTGCCCGAAGGCGACGAGGATGCCGACCACGCCAATCAGCTCGGGAAGGCGGCTGGAATGCAGCCAGCCCTCGGCCTCGGGTGAAAAATGCAGATTCTCAGGCCTCGGCGTCGGCGGGAGATGGCCTCCCTGTATCCAGAGTGTGTAGCCGCACCAGACGATTATCAGCACGACCATGGCCGTGGTGAACTTCATGATGGTCGCGGCCTTTTCGCTGGATTCCTCGATCCCTTTGGTGTTCTGCCACCAGAAATAGATGGTGACGGCGGCGGCGAAGAACGCGGCCGTCGAATTGGTAGGCAGCGTGATATTGATATGCGCGTAGTGCAGCAGTTCGTTGGTGAAACCTGCCAGATATTGACCTGCCGAAACGCCGCTGATGGGGCCGGTGAGGATGTAGTCGAACATCAGGGCGGAGACCGAGAACTTCGCCAAGGTCCCCCCCATGGCTTCTTTGACGACGCGGTAGACGCCGCCGCGCACAAACATGCTGCAGCTCTCCACGTACATCTGCATCACGGCGTAGGCGAACAGCATGACCGCCAGGATGAACCAGGGCGCCGATTTCCCGATGGCCTGCTCGGCGATGCCGCACGCGTAAAAGGCCGAGGAGGCGAGATCGTTGAGCACCACCGCCGCCGCCCGCCAGAAAGTAATGAACGTCAACATGGCGGTGGTCGCCACCAGCACGCGTGGAACAGTGGAGGCGGGAGGTTTGACTGCTGATTGTTTCGGGGAAGGCCTGTCCATGGATGGTGTTACGCGCGATCAGCGCGATCCCTCGAGGTCGACGTGAAACAAAATCCGAATTCAACTGCCCGGCCCCGATGGAATCGCTGTTATTCTCGCACAGGGACTCTGAGGACGGAAGTGCTTTCTCGTCGCGGCCGTTGGACGGCAACTGCGGGGGCCCGATACCGGGGCGGCCTGGCTCGCTGAAACGTGGGAAAAATTCGATCAGCGTTCGGACAGAGTGCGCCCGGCGAATGGCATCCAATCATTGGGGTTTTCTCCTTCGATGAAGCAGGAGCATTCCATCGTCGTCGTTCTAGTCCTGGCAACGGCTATGGTTCTTGCCGCGCCGCGTAGGAGTTTGTGCGTGGCCAAGAAAGCAGTGGCCGCGGCCCCCGATCCTGTCCAGGTGGCCATCGACCACTACCGCAACCTCGAACATGAGGCGGCGCGGCAGCAACTCGAAGCCTGGCTGGCCGATCACCCGGGAGATTTGCGCGCCCGGAACTATCTGGCGAGCGTCATCCTGCAACAGGAATTGTTCCGGCGCGAGTTGCTGGAAAGCCAGGTTTACGGTTCCCACGGGGAAGCGTTTGACGGGAAGAAGGTGCCGGTCTCGCCGGCTTTCCAGCAGGAACTCTTCGGCGTGCTGAACAAGGCCGAAAGCATTGCTGGAGACCGACTGAGGCAAAATTCCCGCGACGAGGAGGCTCTGTACTGGGCGGGAGTCACGCACGTGACGCGGGCCATCTATCAATTGGCCCTGGCCAAAGCCAACCTGGCAGCTCTCGGCGAGGCCAAGGATGCCCGCAAGTACCACTCGCAATTGTTGAGTGTGAATCCCAATTTCGTAGACGCTCTGCTCGTCGTGGGGACTTATGACTACATTGTGGGAAGCCTGCCCTGGTACATGAAAGTCCTGGCGTCCATCGTCGGCTATCGCGGCAATCGTCAGCGCGGCCTGGCGGCCATCGAGCGCGTCACGCGCGAGGGCCACTGGGCGCGTGACGACGCCAAGAACTTTCTGGCTATTCTCTATTTCCGCGAGAAACGGTATCCCGAGGCCCGCGCGCTGCTCGCAGACCTTTCCCGCTCTTATCCGCGCAATCACGTCTTCCCGCAGGAGGTCGCGCGGACTTACAAAGCCCAGGGAGACTGGGCATCGGCGGCCAAGGTCTACGACGCGATCCTGGCGAAGTACGCGGCGGGCGAGCCCGGCTTCAAATCCCTCCCGGCGTCGAAGATTTACTACCAGGCAGGGGACGCGCGCACCCATACCGGGGAAAACCAGGCGGCGCTGGAGCGTTACGACCAGGCCGCGAAACTTCCGGACAACGATATCTACGTCTATCGCGCCGAACTGGCTGCGGCCGAGCTTTGCCTGAAGAACCAGAAGCCCGCGGAGGCTCTGCGCAAATACCAGCGAGTCGCCAAAGCGGTCCCGGATACCGATGAGGGAAAGGCGGCGCGTCAAAAGCTGAAGCAGCTTCAGGAAAGCCCAGCTCGACGCGGCAGTTGAGTCGGCGTTCGGGCCGCAGCGGAACACACCTCCCTCCGCCACCATCCCTGCATTGAGAGCCGGCTGCCTATCGCATACAATACGCTCGTCGCGTCGCGCTTGCCTGTCCTCGGCGCGCCCCCGGCCTGTCGCTCGGAGCCTGAGGGAATCTCATGGACGTTGCTTCCGAACTCTCGCCCCTGGTGGCCTGCAAGCTGATGGTGTTTTCGCTCGGGGCCTTGGTGCACCTTTTCCTCATGGTGCTCATCCTCGGACAGCGGCGCCTCCGGCGCCTCGAATGGCTGCTCTTCATCCTCACGGCGGCCTTGTTCATGTGGAACTCGGGAAATCTGCTGGCCCTCAACGTCGGCCTGTTCTATGGCGTGGGACCAACGCTTCTTTCCGGCCTTTCGCGCCTGATTCCGTTCCTGGGCTTTCTGATCGCCGCACCGCTCGTCGTTCATGTCCATGCCGAATACACGGGGCGGATGCGTGCCGGATTCCCCACCCGTTTAATGGTGGCGGCGTTCTACCTTCCCGTGATCGCCGCGCCCTGGCTGGTGGGAAGGCTGCTCGGCCACCTCTATCTCGACGCTGCGGCGGCATTGCGTGCCTACGTCCCGCTGCTCGTCACCTGGATGGTGGCGGCGCTGGCCGCGAGCGCCCTGCTGAATGCGACCTATCTGCGCAGGCTGCCGGATGCGCCGGCGAGAAGATTCCATGCCGGGCTGGCCCTGATCGAAGCCTTTCTGGCGTTGGGTTTCCTGTGGGTCTACGTCCTGCACGCCGCGCCCACCGTGGGGCTGGGTGGATACGCCGCGAGCTTCCTGATGCTCGTTGGCGTAGCGCCTGGCGTGCTCGTCGGTTATTCGACGTTGCGCTACAACTTCCTCGACCTGCAGGTCCGTCGGAACCTGGTCTATTCGCTCGTCGCGGGCTTTGCGCTGCTGATCTATCTTAATGTCATCCGGCGCATCAGCGGGTTCCTGGAACTGCGAAATATCCTTCCCTCGGCGGTCACCGAAGGGCTGATGATCTTTCTCCTTGTTGTCTTCTTAGAGCCGGTCAAGAAACAGATCAACCGCCTGCTCCACGCGGCGTTTATCTCCGAGTTCGAAAAAGTGCAGCGGCTCTCCGCCGAAATCCAGGAATTCGCCAAGCAGTCCGGCGACCTGGATTCTCTGAAAACGTTTGTCGAGGCGCACGTGGCAAAGGAGTTGGGTCTGGAGCGGGTCGAGCTTTCACTGGGCTCGGCGGCACTTGCCGCGCACGATCCGTTGCCGGCCCGCAAGGTGCGCACTTTCCCCGTCCATCGGGGACGGGACGTCGTTGCCGTGCTGATCGCCACCCCGATCACCTCGGACATGTCGGGAGACTTGTTCGGTGCGCTGCAGTTGCTCGCCGACCAGTTGGCGGCGGCCCTGGAGCTTTGCCAGCTAATTGCGGACAAGGTCCAGCTCGAGCGGCAATTGGCCGAAAAGGCGAAGATGGCTTTCCTCGGTGAGATGGCGGCTCGCATCGCCCACAACGTCAAGAATCCGCTCAGTTCGATGAAGACGCTCGTGCAGCTCCTCGAAGAGGATGCGAGCCTCCCGGAGCGCGCTCGCCGCGATTGCCGGATGGTGGTGGCGGAGATCGACCGACTCAATCACAACATCTCGCAGGTGCTGCGCTACGCCAAGCCGGCACGCGACACGGACCGCGCTGTGGATCTTGCTGCGGTCGTCAACCGCGTGCTCAGCTTGACGCGCGCCGAAGCGGACCGCCGGCAGGTGCGGTTGGAGTTCGAATCGCCCGCCGGCCCCTGCGCCGTCGAGGGGGGAGAAGAGGCCGTTGGGGATATTGTTTCCAATCTGGTGGTCAATGCCCTGGAGGCCAGTCCGTCGGGAAGTACGGTTTGTGTTAGGCTGGGCCGCGAAGTTGGGAATGCGGCGCCGGTCACGTTGGCGGTCGAAGACCAGGGGCCGGGAATTTCGCCGGAGTTGAGGGGCAAGATCTTTCAGCCGTTCTTTAGCACGCGCCCAGGCGGCACTGGACTGGGTCTTGCCATCGTGACGCGGCGGGTCGAGGAAATCGGAGGCGGGGTCGATTTCGTTTCGCCTCTTGATAACCAACAAGGGGGCGGCACGCGCTTTCGCGTGCGGTTTCGGATGGCGCCCTGAACTGAGAATCGCATTCGAACGGGGGAGAGCGTTGTCGGAGAATCTCGAATCCAAAGCCGCGCTGGTGATATCGAAAACGACATGCACACCATCCTGATTGTGGACGAACTCAGCCGTGAAATAAAAGGTGCTGCCGACTCCGCTGAGAATCCGGACCTGCTTTTGCTCGACATCGAGATGCCCGGCGAAAGCGGGCTCGACCTCTTGCGTGAACTCAAGGCCAAGGAGTCCTCGCCCGCGGTCATCATGATTACCGCCTACGGTTCCGAGAAGGTGGCCGTCGAGGCGATGAAGAGCGGCGCCTACGATTACCTTCCCAAGCCCTTCGAGGTGGATGAGCTGCGCCTGGTGGTGGAGAAGGCACTCGATCACCTGGATCTGGCCGAAGAGAATCAGCGGCTTAAGCGGCAACTGACTTCCGAAGGCCAGTTCGGTGCCATGATCGGCGCGAGCCCGTCGATGCGCCAGCTCTTCGAACTGGCCGACCGCGTGGCGGCCGCCGAGGTGACGGTGCTGATGCAGGGTGAAAGCGGCACGGGCAAGGAACTGTTGGCCCGCGAAATTCATCGCCGCAGCAACCGCGGGTCGAAGCCTTTCGTGCCGCTCAATTGCGCGGCGGTCCCCGAGCACTTGATCGAGAGCGAGCTCTTCGGCTACGAGAAAGGGGCCTTCACCGGCGCGACGTCGCAGAAGCGTGGCAAATTCGAGCTCGCGCACGGCGGCACGCTGTTCCTGGACGAAGTCGGCGACATGTCGCTCGCCACTCAGGCCAAGCTGCTGCGGGTGCTCGAGACGCATCGCTTCGAGCGTCTGGGCGGCACGACGTCGACGGAGGTTGACGTCCGCGTCCTGAGCGCTACGAATAAGGACCTGGCGGCCGAAATCAGCAAGCAGGCTTTTCGCGACGACCTCTACTACCGCTTGCGCGTCGTCCTGCTGAAGCTCCCGCCGCTGCGCGAGCACAAGGAGGACATTCCGCTCTTGGTGAATGAGTTCTGCGGCATGCTCGCCGCCAAGCACCGCCGCGAGACGCTCACCATCACGCGCGAGGCGATGACGAAGCTGATGGCTTACGACTGGAGGGGCAACGTCCGCGAACTGAAGAACGTCCTGGAGAGCGCGGTCGTCATGAGCCGCGACGATACGATCCGGCCGGAAGACATTCCCGCCGACTTCCTCGCCGGTCTGTCGGCTTCTCCCGCGACTTCAGAGGCGGCGTCTTTCTTGGGTGTGGGCGACTACCGCGAGGCCAAACAGCAGTTCGAAGTTGCCTACATCAAGGCCAAACTCCGCGAGCACGGCGGGAACATCACGCGCACCGCGGCGGCGATCGGCCTGCACCGTCAGAGCCTGCAGGAGAAACTTCGGGAACTAGGCATTCAGGCCGAGAGAGACTGAGCGCAAAACAAATCAAAAATCAAAAGGCAAAAGGCAAAAGGCAAAAGGCAAAAGGCAAAAGGCAAAAGGCAAAAGGCAAAAGGCAAAAGGCAAAAGGCAAAAGGCAGACGAAAGCGAGGAAAGTCTTCGTCATTACCGACATGGAAGGCGTGTCGGGAATTTTCGATACCGACCTTCAATGCCTGCCTGGCCAGAGCCCGCGCTTCGAGGAGTCGCGCAAGCTGCTGACCGGGGAAATCAATGCGGCGGTTGACGGCCTGTTCGAAGGCGGTGCGACGGAAGTTGTCGTCTGGGACGGGCACGACGGCAGCCGCACGCTCTCCGTGCTCGACATCCATCCCAAGGCGCGTTTGCTAGCCGGGGAGCCCATCTCGCCCACGCTGGAGCTTGACGCGAGTTACAGCGCCATCATCTTTATCGGGCAGCACGCCATGGCCGGCGCGGAGAAAGGTATCCTCAGCCACTCCTACAGCTCGCTGGGCGTCCAGAACATGTGGGTCAACGGCAAGCCCGTGGGGGAAATCGCTGGACGCGTGATGCTGGCGGGGACGTTCGGCATTCCCGCCATCATGCTCTCCGGTGACACGGCCGCCTGCCGGGAGTTTCACGATTTGGTTCCGCAGGGTGAGTGCGCCGAAGTGAAGTCGGGCGTGAGCCGAACAGCGGGCTACATGCTGCCGCATCCCACCGCTTGCGCGCTGATTCGCGAAAGGGCGCGGCGCGCCATGGAGCGGCTGAGCGAATTCAAACCCTACAAGATCAGCGGTCCCGTCGAGCTCAAGGTGGAGTTCACCACGCGCGGCGTCCACGAGTTCGCGCCACGCGAAGGCGTGGAGCGCGTCAACGAACGGACCTGGGTTTTCAAGGGCAAAGACATCGTGGACGCGTGGCTGAAGTATTCGTCCTTCTGAGAAAATGCGAAACTCGAAAATGGAAGTTGGAAACTCGTCCCTTTGATCCTCGTGCACGAGCATGCCTCCGTGCCCGCTCCGCCTGAGCCGTGAGGTTGGAGCCGTTGTGGGATGATGAGTCGGAAGCGCCCGGCTTCCTCAGCGCAGGCGTCAGCCGCTGCCGGTTGCGCAAGATGCGGCGGAGGAGTGCGCGGATCCCCTCGCAGTGGCGAACGCCGAAAGCTTCTGCTCGACGCGTTTGGAGCCACAATCAGGACACACCAGTTCGACGCTGCTCTTGCCGAGGATCAGCTTTTCGAAGACTTTTCCGCACTTCTGGCAGGCGTACTCGAAGATGGGCATGAAGACCTGCGGTTATTCCTTGGGTTCCTGGCCTTTGCCGGGCTCCGACGGAGCCGGTGGGCGCACCGCTCAGGTAAACCGCGAGAGTCCCGGGATGCGGGGCAGCACGAAGAACCAGACAACGACGAAGAGCACGAAAAGGAGTAGCCCTACCATAAAACACCAGTATAGCTCTCGGAAACCTTTCTGACGAGAGACAAGTAGTCGCGCATCTCGCTGCAGCCTTCCGAATCCAAGTCCGCCGGTCTAAAGCGCAGGCCAGAGCGATTCCCAAATCTTAAATTCGTGGTGGTACCCGGCTTCTTCGGCGCGAGTGAGTTTGCGGCCGGAAGCGACGTCGAGAGTTTCCTGGAAGATTCTTCTGCCGACCTCTTCTATCGTTTCCTTCTTTTCCAGGATCGTTCCCGCGTCGATGTCGATATCACCGTTCGCGCGGGCGAGTTGGGGGTTGGTGCCGATTTTCATCACCGGCCCGAGCGCGCAGCCGATGCCGGTGCCGCGGCCGGTGGTGAACAGAGCCACTTGCGCGCCGCTCAGGAAGAGCGCGGGTGTGGAAATCTGGTCATAGCCGGGCGTATAGAGCACGTAGAGCCCTTTGCGCTCGCCGAGCCATTCGCCGTATTCGACCAGGTCTTCAACGATGGACGTTCCGCCTTTGGCCTTCACGCCGCTCGACTTGAGATAGATGTTGTAAATACCGCCCTTGATGTTTCCGGGCGAGGGGTTGTCGCGGAAATCGTCGCCGAAGCTCTCTACATACGCTTCGTAGCGTTTGAGCGCCTGCATCAGCTTGCGGCCCACGGCGCGTGTGCGAGCGCGCTGCGCAAGGTCAACCATCGCCGCGCCCTGGAGCTCGGGAATTTCGGGCAGCAGCACGGCGGCGCCGGCCTTGACGAACAGGTCCGCAGCCATCCCCACCGCGGGGTTGGCGGTCACGCCCGACCAGCGGTCCGAGCCGCCACATTTCGTCCCCACGATGAGCTGGGAAATCGGGACCGGCCGGCGCGCGAAGCGGTTGGCGGAGGGAAGCAGCTTCTCAACCATTTCCAGCCCGCGCTCCACCGTCTTGCGGCTGCCCCCTGAATGTTGGATCGTGAGGTTGACGACGCGTTGATTGAAGTCGGGCACGGCAGCCTGAAAAACCGGAACCGAGCACTCCACGCAGGTCTTGCCGCAGCCGAGGTCGATGTAGATAGCCGCGCCGAGGTTGGGGTGGCGCAGTGAATCGGCCAGCAACTGATTCAACAGGTCGACGGCACGCCCATCCGGCATCCCGCATCCCGACTCGTGGACGACCGGCACCACGCCATCCACGTTTGGGAACTTCTCGCGCGAATAGATCTCGCGCCTGGCGCGGGAAGCGATTTCGCGCGCCTCGGTCGAGGAACACATGCCGGAAGTCACGATGCCGACGTAATTCCGTGTGCCCACCGTCCCGTCGGGCCGCGCGTAGCCGTCGAAAGTTAGCGAGGCGAGCGCGGGGTCAATCGCCGTGGGCTGAGGATTGTCGCGATAGCGTACCTGAAGCCTGGGCAAGCGGTCTTCGAGATTGTGCTCGTCGATGGGATCACCGGGCTCGACGGCGCGCGACGCCAAGCCGATGGGATCTCCGAGCGTGATGTAGGGCTGCCCGCGGCGAACTTTCTTGAGGGCGAAGCTCTGCCCGCGCACGACGCGGCCGGAAATGGCGATCCGCTGGCCGTTGTAGACGAGTTCGGTCCCCTCATCCAGAGAATCCACGGTCACTACGGCCAGGTTGTCTCTTTCCGGCCTGATGACGACGGCGACTTGTTCAATTTGTTTCACGCGCATTGTTCACCTTTGGCGTCCCAAACCAGGCTGTCATGCTTCGGCTTGATCCTCTTGCGGCTCGCCCCGCTCAAGTGTACTTCAAAACGGCGCCGTGGCGCACCGCCATCCAGGCAGGCCGAAGAGTCCGCGCGATGCGTTCATACAATCGAAGACCTGCCTTGTGAATGCGCACTCCCGAACCTTGGTCATTTCTTCGTCAATACGACGCAGCCTTGACAGACCGGGCCGATACCATTAGCTTAGGCGCTTGGCCGAACGGGCAAACATCCCACCGTCACACTATGGAAAGGCGGACCCAACCGTTCCGCGGCTCACGAAGGTTATTCCTTACTGATTGCCCCAGGTTATGGACGAGGAGCTTCGACAAGCTCCCCCGCGCGAGGGGCTGAACAGGCGCGTTCGCATCCGGAACGAGACATATGCCGCGCACAGCCGGCGGGCCAGCTCTACGTGCGTCGCGTGGTCACGCCTAC
>JAIQGB010000180.1 GCA_020072905.1 Terriglobia bacterium
GCAGAACCTTGAGCACCCGGTCGAGCACTTCCTTCTGCTCGGCGAGCACGGCGCGCAGTTCGTTGATCTGCGTTTGCTGCTCCGTCACCTACTCGCGGAGCTTGGCCAATTCATTCTCCGCCCTGGAGAGACCAGGGTGAAAGAAAATGCTGATGAGTCCGAGAAGAAAAAGGTCCCGTGGTGGGTCGGTTGTAACGTGCAACAGAAGGATCTCTGGTGCCCTGACGCATTCTCTTCGCCCGGGCAATCGGACCCCGCCGTAACGCGGGCGTATTAATCTAGCATGAATAAAGAGGATGGACCGCGTGGTCGGCGGACGCGCTCCCTATGCGCGGGGCAAGAGCACCGTGAAAGTGGACCCTCTTCCCAACTGGCTCTCCGCCGTGACCGACCCGCCCATGCGCTCGACGACGTGCTTGACGATGGAGAGCCCCAGGCCCGTGCCGCCCATCTCGCGTGAGCGCGCCTTATCGACGCGATAAAAGCGCTCGAAAATGCGCGACAAATCTTCCGAAGGAATTCCGATGCCGGAGTCGGTGACGGCGATCCGGACCTGATCGTCACCGACGCGCACGACGTCCACGTGGACTTCCCCGCCCGGCCGGTTGAATTTGACGGCGTTGTCGAGTAGGTTGATGAGCGCTTGCTCCAGCCGGACCTTGTCGCCCGTCACCTCTGCATCCTCCAGTTTGTCGCCGTGTACCGCCACGCCGCGTAGCTTGGCTTCGGACTCAACTGTATGGAAGGCCGTTTCGAGCGCGCCGCGGACCGAAACTCGTTCCGGCTCCGCGGGCGGCTTGCCGGACTCCAGTTCGGAAAGGATCAGCAGGTCCGAGGCAATGTTGTTGAGCCGGATGGCGTGCGCCTTGATGATCTCGAGGAACCGCCGGTTGTTCTCCTGATCTTCCAGCGCGCCTTCGAGCAAAGTTTCCGCATAGCCGCGGATGGCGGTGAGTGGCGTGCGCAACTCGTGCGAGACGTTGGCGACGAAATCCTTCCTGACGCGCTCCAACCGCTCGAGGTCCGTAATGTCGTAGAGAATTGCGATGGCGCCGCGATGTGACGAAGCGGAGAGCGGCGCGGCCTGGACCTCGAAGGTCCGCCCCACCGCCGAGGCCAGCTCCAGCCGGCGCTTGATGGACTGGCCCGAGACCAGGACGTGCGTGAGCATGTCCAGCAGTTCCGGATCGCGCACCAATTCGAGCAAGGGCAGCCGCTGGGGAATCTCCCCACTCACTCCCACGACGCGCGCGAAGGATTGGTTGCAGAAGGTGACGCGCAACTCGTTATCGACGGCGAGCACACCCTCGACCATGCTGGCGAGGATCGCTTCGCGCCGCGCCGATTCCAGGCTCAAGCGGTCCACCAGCTCGCGGAGCTGCGTCGCCATGCGGTCGAGCGAGCGTGCCAGCGCGCCCAGTTCGTCTTCAGCATCCGCCACCAGGCCGCCCGAAATGCGGGCATCCACCAGCCCCTCCGCGAACGCCCGCAGGCGGCTAATGCGCCGCGTCATCGAGCGGGAGAAGAAGTAGGCGACGATCAACGCCACGAGCGCCGCGGCCAAGGAGGCTCCGAGGATCCTCCAGCGCACCGCGGCGATCGCTGCGTCCACATCCTCGAGCGGAACCGCCAGCCGCAAGATATGTCCCGGCTTGCCGTCGTAGGCGAACGTCATGGCTAGGTAACAAAGGTCCCGGCCGAGCGTAGCACTGTGCCGGATCGCCGCGCCCTGCCCGCCGCGGTGGGCTGCTTGAATCTCCGGCCGGCTGGCGTGATTCTCCATCGTTTCCGGGTCGTGCTGCGAATCGGCCAGCACCATTCCGGCGGGATCAATCACCGTGACACGCGTCTCGGCCCGCGCGCCCGCGTCCCTGGCCCACGGCTCGAGAATCGGGCGCGGCACACCGGCCGCCTCGTAAGTGAGCAGACGAGCCTGCGCGGCGAGCCGCTGCTCGACGTTTTCCCGCTGCCGCTGCGCCATGTATCGGGTGAGATAGAAATCGAGCACAACAAGAGTGGCGGCGATCAGCAGGAAGGCGCTCCAGAGAAGCTTACGGAAGATGGGGCTGCGAAGAGTCAAGCTATTGCCGATTGATGATTGTCGATTGACGATTAGCAGAAGGATCGCCCGCGATACTCAACAATTGCCAGTCTTCAATCGGCAATCGTGGATTCAAGAGTCGTCGTCCCCCTGCGCCTCGGCCGTAAACCGATACCCGGCCCCCCGCACGGTCTGAATATACAGGGGCTTGTCCGCCTGGACCTCAATCTTTTCGCGCAGGCGGCGAATGTGGACGTCCACCGTGCGCGGTGTGACGAAGCGGTCGCGGCCCCAGACCTCATCAAGCAGGCGCTCGCGGCTGAAAATCCGGCGGGGATGCGAGGCCAGATGGTGGAGCAGCTTGAACTCCAGCGTGCTCAGCTCGACCGCTTCCCCGCGCACGGTTACTTCCTGGGTGCGCGAGTCCAGGCGCAGGTCGTGCGCCTCGATCACTTCGCGCTTCTCGGCGGGCCGTTCCTGGCGGCGGAGCACGGCCTTCACGCGCGCCACGAGCTCCCGGGGGCTGAAGGGTTTGACCACGTAATCGTCCGCGCCGATTTCAAGGCCCAGAATGCGGTCCAACTCTTCGCCCTTCGCAGTAAGGAAAATGACCGGCAGGGATCTCAGGCGTTCTTCGGCTCGCAGGCGCTTGCAGATCTCGAACCCGTCCAGGTCTGGCAGCATGATGTCGAGCAGCACCAAGTCGGGAGGATTCCGCCGCAACTCCTCCAAGCCTTCGCGGCCCGAAGCGAAGCTCGCAAAATCGAAGCCCTCTTTGCGGAAATTGTAGCGGACGAGTTCGACGATGTCTTTCTCGTCTTCGATGAGGATGACGCGGGGACGCACGCGGGCATTATAGCATTCAGAAACCGTCTGGATGGTCGTCAGTGTCTTGGGTGCTGGGAATGTCACCCAGCATCCGCACTGCCAGAATTCCGAGACAACCGTCAGCTTCGCCCGGCAGTGCCGAGCGGTCGATTCTGGATTTGTCCTTGTATCCTATTGTAAACATGGAACTTAAATATGGCGCGTTTGGAGGGACAAACGCTCAATAACACGCGACCGGCCCGCAGGCGGAGTCTGCCCCCGCCAGAGCACGTGTCAAGGAGGTACGCTTGCCCTCTCAGGTTGCGACAATGACCTCCCCAGAGATCGAGGCGCGACAGTCGGCGTCAGGTATGCGCCCCAGCCTCCCGGCAGTCCTGTTCTACGGCTACTTCACTTATATTACGGTCGAGATCCTTCTCTTCCCGCTGTCGCTTCGCGAGCGGGCACTGGTCGTCGTTCTAAATCTGCTCGCCTGCGCCACCCTCTTGATGCTGGAAAGGAATGCCGCGTCGCACCGAAGCCGCTTCCTGGCCGTGGTGCGCGACTGGCTGCCCTGCATTCTGATCCTCGTTGCCTACCGCGAGGCCGGGCTGCTTTTCGTCCCCGATCCTTCTCACCGCCTAGATTCTGTTTTCATCCGCTGGGACGAGATGATCCTCGGGAATTCCTGGGTAACGAGTGTGTTGGCTGTGGGGTTTCCCTGGCTGCAACGCTACCTGGAGTTCGCTTACTTCCTCTGCTACCCCGTGGTGCCCTTGGGTGTGGCGACGCTGTATCTGACGCGCCAAGGGAACCGCGCCGGAACCGATGGTGATGCAACGCCGGTCTCAGCGGGCCGCTACAGCTCCCCCGTCGAGCACTACTGGACCGCGGTGCTGATGGCGGCGCTCACCTGCTACGTGCTCTTTCCCCTGTTCCCCCTCACCCCGCCGCGCGAGTTGTTTCACGATCTGCCCGGGCCAGGCGGCGCTTCGGGGCTACGCGGCCTGAACCACTGGCTTCTCAACCGCTACGCCGTGGGCGCGAGCCTCTTCCCCAGCGGGCACGTCGCCTCGGCCACCGCTGCGGCGCTGGCGATCCGCCGCTACGCTCCTCGCGCCGGTCTTGTGTTCCTGCTGGTCGCCGCCAGCATCACCGTCGCCACCGTTTACGGCCGCTACCACTACGCCGCCGACGCTCTGGCGGGCGCCGCGGTAGGCCTGCTCGCGTTCATCGCCGCCGAGCACTTCACACGCCGCTCCTCGTCAAGCAAGCCATGGCCTAATACAGGCGGAAGTTGATCTCGATGTCGGATTTCACCGCAACAGGCTTGCCGGCCTTTGTCGCGGGCTTGAATCTCCACGTCTGCACTGCTTCCACGGCCTTCTCATCGAGCCCCTTGCCGAGCGGCGGGGAAACGACCTTCACGTGGCTGACGTTCCCGTCGGCGCCGATCGTCACCCGCAGGATAACCGTGCCCTGGAGCTTAGCGTCTTTCGCCTCCTGCGTATAGGTGGGCTCCGGCTTGAAGATGGGCACCGGCTTCACGACGTCCTTATCCACCGCAACGGTCTTGGTTTCGTTCTCCTTCGGCGCGGCCATTGCCGCCGCGGCAGCCTTGAGCGGGAAAGCGCGAACACTCGCCAAACCAGCGAGGAGCGTCAGCGCAACCAAACCTGCAAGCGTAACAACAATCCTTCGCTTCGACATAACATCCTCCTTCACGAGCATGCGAATGCGTTCAGCAAGCTGGCTCTCGTTCAAAAAGGCCGGCGCGGCGGCGATCCCCGACGGCCCGCCAGCCGCGGCGATCTCGACCAGCGCGTAAAGATAGGGCTTGCGCGCGCCGACAAGTTCGACCACTTCCCGATCCACAACCTGCTCGCGGCTGAGGCGGATTCGATTCACCAGCCACCATACGGCAGGATGGAACCAGCACGAGGCAAGGATGATTTCCTCGGCCAAGTTGAATGCCCAGTCCCGTCGCCGGACGTGCAGCAGCTCGTGCGCGACGATGGCCTCCTGTTGGCTCGTTTTCATATCTAGGAAGCGCGCGGGTAGAAGAATCGTCGGCCGGCGGATGCCGAAAGTCGCTGGTCCTTCGATCCCATCGGCGAGATAGAACGTGCTCCCAACGCCAAGGCGCGTCTGCATTGACTGGATGAAGCCAGGGAGCGGGTCGAGTCGGTGGGCCCTTCGCATTGTGAACCGCAGCCGCGAGAACCCGACCGCCAGCCACGCGAGCCGCAGGAGAATCCCACTGACCAGGATGAACAAAACCAGCTTGGTGGCTGGAAGTGACACGAAGTGGGAAGCTGCCACGCCCGGATCGAAATCTATGCGACTACTCCCCGTGATTTCCACCCGCGCCCTCTCGAGCCGCTGCCAGGGCTGAACCAAGGGCAGGAGCAGGGACGCGGCGAGCAATCCTTGCCAGTAAGCATGGACGGCCCGGGGAAGTCGCAACCGCGAAGCCGCCGCGAGCGCCGTCCCGACGATGACCAGCACCGCCACTTGCAGCCAATAAGCCACGAGATTGCTGAACCACAAAGGGGCGTTCATGAGCTCTCCTGAATCGTCCGCAAAATCTGCCTTAATTCCTTCTCGGAAAGCTTTCGATCTTTGACAAGTTGGACGAGCAGCGGCTCCGCAGACCCGTTGAAGACACGACTCACAAACTCCTGGACCATCGTTTTAATCACTCGAGCCTTGGGCTGGGCCGCCTCGTAAACATAGGCCCGCTCGACGGCGCGCTTCTTCAAATAGTGTTTGTCCTCCAGGATCTTCATCATGGTCATGACCGTCGTGTAGGCGGTCTTCCGCCGCGTACTAATAGATTAGGAATGTCAAGCGAAAAATGCGGAGGCGACCCGCCGGGCTTCCCGCCTCGAAACGGGGGCGCGCGGGGTGAGTGCCGCATCGTGCGCCCCGGGCAGTCGAAGGAGAGGCGCCGGGCCGAGGTCCCCGCCTGGCGCGAAGAGCACGGGCGGGAATCCGCTTGACGCGCTTGTCGGCGTTTCGCTAGCATGGGAGTTTGGCCTTCTCTCGAAAAACCTCGCTGTAGGGCTCAGGGCGGATGATCGAGCGGATTACGGTTCGGGGTGCTCGCCAGCACAACCTGAAGAACATCAACGTGGAGATCCCGCGTCACACCCTGACCGTGGTGACGGGGCTCTCCGGCTCGGGCAAATCCAGCCTGGCGTTCGACATCATCTACGCCGAAGGCCAGCGTCGCTACGTCCAGACGCTCTCCGCCTATGCGCGCCAGTTTCTCGACCAGATGGAACGCCCGGACGTGGACTCCATCGAGGGCCTGAGCCCCGCTATCTCCATCGACCAGAAAACCACCAGCCGCAGCCCGCGCTCGACGGTCGGCACCATCACCGAAATCTACGATTACCTGCGCCTGCTCTACGCCTCCATCGGCATCCCCCATTGCCACCAGTGCGGCCGGCCGATCGCCCGCCAGACCACCGAGCAGATCGTTTCCTCCATCATGGCGATGGTCGAAAACGGCCAAGCCGACAACAACGCCGAGCGCATCATGATCCTGGCGCCCATCGTGCGCGGGCGGAAGGGCGAATTCCGCAAGCTCTTCGAGCAACTGGCGCGCGAGGGCTTCGTGCGCGCGCGCGTGGACGGCGCGCTGCGCCAGCTCGACGAGGAAATCAACCTCGACCGCCGGCGCAACCACACTGTGGAGGTGGTGGTAGACCGCCTGCTGCTCAAGCCGGGCATCGAGAGCCGGCTGGCCGCTTCCATCGAGACGGCGGTGAAGCTCGCCAAAGGCATCGTGCAGGTGGCGGTGGTGAACGGCGAGGAACACCTCTACTCACAAGAATGGGCGTGCGTCCACTGCGGGATCAGCATTCCGGCGCTCGAGCCGCGCTCGTTTTCATTTAACAGCGTTTACGGGGCCTGCGACGCCTGCCGCGGCCTGGGCAGCCAATTCTCTTTCGACCCCGCCAAGGTCATCGTGGACTGGTCGCGTCCGCTGCTGGAAGGCGGACTGGGGCCGGGCGCGGGCTCTTCCTTCCTGCAGCGGAGCCTCCAGCGTGCCGCAGAACAGCTCCGCTTCAATCTCCGCACGCCGTTCAGCCAATTCCCGCGCCGACTGCAGAACTTTCTGCTCTATGGCAAGCAAGCCGAGATCGGCCGCGGGGGCTCAGGCTTCGTGGGCATCATTCCCCAACTCGAGCGCTGGTACGCGGAGTCGAGTTCGGAAAGCTACCGTGAATGGTTCGAGCAGTACATGTCCGCCGTTCCCTGCCCCAAGTGCGAAGGGAAGCGGCTGCGGGCGGAAAGCCTGGCGGTCACTGTGGCAGGACTCTCCATCGCCGACTTCACCGCGCTCCCCGTGAGCCGCGCGCTGGGGGTTGCAGGCAAAATCCAGCTCACTCCGCGGGAAGAGATCTTGGCGCGGCGGATCCTGAACGAAATCTCCGAACGCCTGGAATTCCTTCGCGGCGTCGGCCTCGGCTATCTCAGCCTCGACCGCTCCGCCTCGACGCTTTCGAGCGGCGAGAGCCAGCGCATCCGCCTCGCCACGCAGATCGGTTCCAAACTCCGCGGCGTGCTCTACGTGCTCGATGAGCCGAGCATCGGACTCCACCCGCGTGACAACCAGCGTTTGCTCCAGACGCTCGAACGCCTGCGCGACTTGGGAAACACCGTGCTGGTGGTCGAACACGACGAGGAGACGATCCGCCGCGCCAATTACGTCATCGATCTCGGCCCTGGCGCCGGGAAGCAGGGTGGGTATCTCGTCGCCTCCGGGGAGCCGGAGAAAATCGCCGCTTCGCCTGAGTCGCTGACGGGCCAATACCTCTCCGGACAGCGGCACATTTCGATCCCGGCTACTCGGCGCGCGCCCAACGCGAAATACCTCACCGTGCTCGGCGCGCGGGCCCACAACCTGAAGAATCTCGACGTGCACTTCCCGCTGGGGCTGTTGACCGTCGTGACGGGCGTCTCCGGGTCCGGCAAATCCACGCTCGTCAACGACATTCTCTACCGGGCGCTTGCGAAAAGACTCTATCGCACCATCGAAGAGCCCGGGGCGCACCGCGGGCTCGAGGGGGCCGACCACATCGACAAGGTTGTCATCATCGACCAGGCGCCCATCGGGCGGACGCCGCGCTCGAACCCCGCCACGTATTCCGGCCTGTTCACGCCGCTACGCGAGCTCTTTGCCATGCTGCCGGAGTCGCGCCAGCGCGGCTATCGCGCCGGGCGCTTCAGCTTCAACGTCAAGGGCGGGCGTTGCGAGGCCTGCCAGGGCGACGGCCTGCGCCGCATCGAAATGAATTTCCTCCCCGATGTGTTCGTCACCTGCGAAGTCTGCCGCGGGCGCCGCTACAATTCCGAAACCCTGGCCGTCCGGTACAAGGGCAACTCCATCGCCGACCTGCTCGAGATAACCGCCGCCGACGCCTTGCCGATCCTCGAAAACATTCCGGCTATCAAGCAAAAGCTACAGACGCTGGTGGACGTGGGCCTCGGCTACATCCATCTGGGCCAGCCGGCCACGACGCTTTCGGGCGGCGAGGCGCAGCGCATCAAGCTCGCCAAGGAACTCAGCCGCCGGCAGACGGGCCGCACACTCTACATCCTCGACGAGCCGACGACCGGCCTGCACTTCGACGACGTGAAGCAACTGCTCGCCGTGCTCAATCGCTTGACAGACCTGGGCAACACCGTCATCATCATCGAGCACCACCTCGACGTCGCGAAACAAGCTGACTGGATCATCGACCTGGGGCCCGAAGGCGGCGACGCCGGCGGCCGCATCGTCGCCCAGGGAACACCGGAAGAAGTCGCGCGCAACAAGAAATCTTTCACGGGGCAGGCACTGGCCGTGGTGCTGAACGGTTCACACAAGATGCTTTCATGAGGATCGACGAATTGGTTCGGGAAAAACGGGAGGAGATCGCGCGCATCGCCGCAAAGCACGGCGCCAGGAACATTCGTATCTTTGGATCCATGGCGCGAGGGGAAGCACGGGACCATAGTGACCTCGACCTCCTCGTGGACACTGGACCCCAAACCAGCTCCTGGTTTCCGGCAGGGCTGGTGCTCGACCTCGAAGAAGTTCTCGGACGCAAGGTGGAAGTTGTTACGGAAAAGGGCCTCAATCCTGACCTCAGAGATCGTGTCCTCCAAGAGGCCGTGCCGCTGTGAAGGACGACGCTGGCGGACCATTCTGACGACCCCATTGAGTAACGCGCGTTTGTCAATGAGCACCTTTCGCCGTAATCCCCTTGAACTCGTCCGCATAACTTCGGTTGGCCTAAAGGTCAAATGCCGATTCGTGCCGAGTCCTCAGGAATAGCGTGGCCCCGGATGAATAAACGCTCATCACCATTGGCGCTCCCCGAACCACCACTTCCCGTCGAAATGATCGAAAGGAAGATTTTCTTGATTCGAGGACAAAAAGTGATGCTCGACCGGGACCTAGCCGAGCTTTACGGCGTGCCGACCAGACGGCTCAACGAGCAAGTAAGGCGCAACCGGACGCGATTCCCTGCGGATTTTATGTTTCAGCTTTCTTTGGAGGAAGCGAGGGCGGCCCCTTCTCTAAGGTCGCAAAATGCGATCTTAAAGAGGGGGCAGCACATCAAGTACGCACCCTACGCTTTCGCGGAGCAGGGGGTGGCGATGCTGTCCAGCGTTCTCAGAAGCGAACGCGCAATCGAGGTCAACATTATCATTATGCGCGCATTCGTAAAACTTCGTGAGATACTGGCGACGCACAAGGATTTGGCTCAGAAGCTCGATGCTCTTGAGAAAAAGTACAAAAAGCACGATAAACAAATCAAGGCCATCTTCGATGCAATTCGCAGATTGATTGAGGTACCAGCCGTCCGCCCGGCGCGCCGCATCGGATTCGTCCGAAATGAGCCTGAGCACCCATGAGCACTTACGGATTTCGCCCTTTCTCGCTTGACCAAGTCAAGACTTATCCGCTCGGTGAACGCGCGAGCAAAGTCACGGTCGAGCTGGCGACCCTTGGCGTCGAACAGATCCAGGGCGAGGAAATGCAACCGCCCATCTTTCACCAAGGCCGGCAACGATCCCACGTGCGTTGTGGCATCGGCCGCCGCCGCAACCTCGTAGTCCCGGGTTTGCTCGGGGGGCCGCGGGCGTTTTGGCATGGCGGAGGAAACCGGCCGGTTCATCAACGAAGCCATCAAAGCAGGTGATCGCGACGGGCTCGGCATCGGCGAGGCGGTTGGCCGATTCCTGGCCAAGCACCGGGGCGCGCGCTTCCGCCGCTACAGCCTGCTCGCCGCCGCGTACAAGGCGCGCGTTCCCGTCACCGTGCACGTGGCCATCGGAACGGACATCATCCACAACCATCCCGCCATGGATCCGCGCGCGACGGGCGCGGCGACGCACCGTGATTTCCGCCTGCTCGCCGCACTCGTCAAGAAGATGGACGGCGGCGGCGTCTACCTGAACGTAGGTTCCGCGGTAATCCTGCCGGAGGTTTTCGTGAAGTGCGTGAGCCTGGTTGCGAACCTGCGGCGCGCCCCGCGCGGCATCACCACCGTCAACCTGGATTTCATCCAACACTACCGGCCGCAGCAGAACGTCGTCCTGCGTCCCGCGGCGACGCGCGGCAGCCGGGGCTACGCGCTAACCGGGCACCACGAATTGCTAGTTCCGCTCCTCGCCGCAGTTCTCACGGCGCGCCCGCAGTAGTCGAGGCAATGTCTTCCGACCCCACCCTCATCCCGTCCGCCCCCTCCTCCACGGAACCGACGCCCGCGCCCCCGACACCCTCACCCTGGACGATCCGCAACCTGGTCATCCTGATCGTCTGCGGCGCGATGGCCTTGATCGCCGCCAACCTCCTGACGTTGACGGGCTATGGTGCCTTGAAGCCGATCATGGGCTGGCGGACACCTGCGGCGGACCTGCGCGATAACGCTCTCTTCCTGCTTGCTCTGCAAACAGTTTTTCACGCCCTCGTACTCGTCATTTGCTATTTCTTCATCGCCGTGAACCACCACCTGCCTTTTTGGAGGACGCTGAAATGGCGTCGCCCTTCCCTTCAGGTTCTGGGGATGTGTTTACTCGCCGGCATAGGACTGGCTTTGATTGTCCAATTGGCGCCGCCGCTCCTGCCCGATCGGGATGACTTCCCGCTCACCCGCCTGTTCAGTTCCCCGCTGGCCGGTTACGCGATCGCGGCTTTCGCCATCCTCATCGCCCCATTCATGGAAGAGCTAATCTTCCGCGGCATCCTCTTCCTCTTTTTCGAGAACCTGGTCGGGCCGCGTTTCGCGATTCTCGGCACGGCGCTGCTTTTCGCCTCTCTGCACGTGCCTGAGTACTGGGGCGCCTGGAACCATGTGTTGCTGATTGTGTTCGTAGGGCTGGTCTTCTCATCAGCCCGAGGCCTGACGAGATCTCTGGCCCCCAGCGTTCTTCTCCACGTCGCTTACAATGCTGCCCTGATGGCGGGCCTTTATGCCCAGACCCAGGGATTTCGAACCCTGGGAGTCCTGGGGCAACCGTAAGGGATAGGCGGCGGCTGCGGACAGGCCAAACAGGCTGCCGGAAAGGCTGTCCGTCATGTTAAAATCCCCGCCCATGCCGGCCACCACCGCCGTGCTCGAGCCGCCCCAGGCAGGCTCAGCCGAACTGCCAAAAACCGCCGCAGGGGAACGCTTCATCGCCCTCGACGCGTTCCGCGGCTTCATCATGTTCACACTGGCCTCGGAGGGCTTCGGATTTGGCGCGCTGCAGAATCATCCCACCTACGGAAGAATCGCTTCCTGGTTCGATCACGTCCCTTGGACCGGCGGAGTCTTCTGGGACATGATTCAGCCCTCCTTCATGTTCATGGTGGGCGTGGCGATGCCCTTCGCGCTGGCGATCCGCGCCTCCAGGGGGGCGACGCCGAGCGACAACTTCAAACCCAGCTCATCAACGTGCTCTCGCAGATCGCTTTCACGTATTTCCTGACTTACCTGATCCTCCAGATGGAGTTTCGATGGCAGGTGGCGGCGGCCGCGGGCCTGTTGATTCTCCATTCCGCGCTCTTTTTCCTGTTTCCGGGGCCCGACGGCGCGTTCTCAAAGGAAGGCAACATCGGCCAGGTGATCGATAAGGCGCTGCTAGGTTACAACTATCACGGCTACTACGTCACCATCAATTTCCTCAGCAGCACAGTGACGACGCTTTTCGGCGCCTGGGTGGGGACGCTCCTGCGGACGCAAAGGCCGCTGAGGGATAAACTGCGCATCCTCGCTATTTCGGCCGTGGCGGCGTTTGCCGGCGGCCTGGCGCTCTCGCTGGTGATCCCCAACGTTAAGCGGCTCTGGACCGCTTCCTGGACGCTTTATAGCGCCGGCTGGGTGCTGGTGATGATGCTGGGCTTCATCCTGCTGATCGACGTGGCGGGGTACCGGAAGGTCGCCTTCCCGCTGATTGTGGTGGGTATGAATTCGATTTTCATTTATTCCGCTGGGTTTCTGATTAAGGGCTCCATCAACCGCATCGTGACCGCCTTTTCGAGCGGTTACACATTCATCGGGCCTCTTGGCCCCGTCGCCCAGAGCTGCACCGTCATGCTCGTCCTCTGGTACCTCTGCTACTGGCTCTACAAGCGGAAGATCTTCATTAAGGTCTGAAGCTCGAAGCTCCAGATTGGGGAACGGAGACTTGTCCGGGCGCGCAGACCCTTGAGTTGGCAAACCTACCATATTGTCTATTGATGGGCAGAGCTGAGGCCTTTCGCCAGCATGCGTCCATGCGCTCTACGGAAGATGCTTCTCTATGAAACTCCGGACACCGAGAATCATCGAGACGACCTCAGTCTGCGTAATCTCGCTAAACCGGCCGTGGTCGGCTTTGTTTCGCGTGTCGGCCCACGCAGTGATGTGCTTGTTCTCAGACTGGGAAATGGCCTCGATCTGCTTCGACGGCTGATACAAGGCTGCCTGCAGTTTTGATATAGAAGTTCTTTGAGGATCGTAGGCGAAGCCGCCGGCATCACATAGACGTCGTAATGGGTCTTCGAGCGAGGCTCCAGCAAGAAAGGCGGCGATGCCGAGCTGCGCCTGCCTTTGTGGGGCTTCCTTGCTCGTCTCAGCCGCTTCAGCCTGAGCCTGGGCGATGTTCAAGATGTCTCCCTCTATCTCGCGGGCAATCGCTAGCCGGGGACTCGTGAGAGCCCCCTCATCGTACAGCGCTACGACGGCCTTGCTGGCCCCCACTGCTCTGATCCAGTCCGCCGACTCCAGCGCATCCTTTAGCGCGGCCATGATTGGATGGCTCCCGCCTATCGTGTCATGAACGACTGACTGTGCCAGCGATGCCGCCTCGTAATTAGCGGCGGTGCCCTGATCTCGCTCGCTCAAGCGCCGGATACGGTCGATTCGAGCCTTGATTGCTGTGTTTTCATCCGCTGCCATCTGCCCTCACACGGTGCGTTTAGAGAATTCCTGGTAGCCCGGCAGCTTCACTGCTGGCGCCGCCCCCTGGACACGCAATTCTAACATGGGGCCTGCCGAGTCCCGGACCTTCAGCTCCGCCCCGGCCAGCGATGTTCAAACTTCCCGGCGGTGTTTGATGTCGATTTGCAGGCGCTTGATTTTCTGGTTGAGGGTGGAGAGAGGAATCTTGAACTTTTCCGCGGCTTCGGTCTGGCTCCAGTTGGTGCGGGAGAGCATGTCGAGGATGACGCGCCGCTCGTAGGTTTCGACGATTTCGAACAGCGAGCGTCCTTCCAGGTCCTCAAAGGGGAGGCCGCGTGCATCATGTGAACCGTTGGGTGAAAGCTGCTCAGGAAGGATGTCGGGCGTCAGTTCCGGTCCGGAAGAGAGCACCACGGCGCGCTCCACGGCGTTCTCCAGCTCGCGGACATTGCCCGGCCAGTCGTAATTCATCATCATGCGCAGGGCCTCGGGCGTGAAGCGCAGTCCTGTCCGGCCGTTCTCCTCGGCGAATTTCACCAGGAAATGATCGACCAGGAGCGGGATATCCTCCTTGCGCTCGCGCAGCGGCGGCAGGGGGATAGTGATGACATTGAGGCGATAGAACAGGTCCTCGCGGAACCTATTCTCCTGCACGAGGCGCCGCAGGTCGGCATTGGTGGCGGCGAGGATGCGAACGTCCACATGGATCGTCTCCGTCCCGCCCAGGCGCATAAACTCGCGCTCCTGGATGACGCGCAGCAGCTTGGTCTGAGTCTCGACGCCGATGGTTCCGATCTCGTCGAAAAAGATCGTGCCCTGGTCCGCGACCTCGAAAAGCCCGCGCTTGGTGGCGATGGCGGAGGTGAACGCTCCCTTGACGTGGCCGAAAAGCGTGCTCTCAAGCAGGTCGACGGGCATCGAGCCAGTGTTGACCGGGACGAACGACCGGTCGGCGCGGGGGCTGGTGGCGTGGATGGTCTTGGCCACAAGCTCCTTGCCCGTCCCGCTTTCGCCGGCGATGAGCACCGTAGCGCGGCTGGGCGCGACCTGGGTGATGAGGTCGAAGACCTTCTGCATCCGCTCACTCTTGCCCACGATGTTCGGCAGGCCGAAGCGCTTGAGCGCGCGGCGGAGCTGGACGTTTTCGACTTGCAGCCGGGACTTGTCGAGGGCGTTGCGGATTTCCAGCAGCAGCTTGTCGTTGTCCCAGGGCTTGGTGATGTAACTCTCCGCGCCCTCCTTCGACGCCTGGAAGGCCATCTGGCTGGAATCGTAGGCGGTAATCATGATGACGCCCACGTCCGGCGTGTCGCGTCGCAGGATCTTGAGGACCTCCAGGCCGTTCCGGTCCGGCAGGCTGATATCGAGCAGAACCAGGTCGAAGACGCCTTCCTCGACTTTTTTCAATCCTTCCTCGCCGGTCGGGGCACTCGCGACACGATAGCCCTCCAGCCCCAAAATCTGCTCGAGGCTTTCGCGGATTTCCAGTTCGTCATCAATGATGAGGACGGAACCCTTAGCCGACATTGACCGTTTTCCTTGCCGTGGGGAATTCGAGCCGGAACGTCGTACCCTTCCCGACCGCGCTCTCCACGCCGATCTTGCCGGAATGCTCGCGGATGATTCCGTAGGTGACCGCAAGGCCGAGGCCCGTGCCGCGGCTCTTGGCCTTGGTGGTGAAGAAGGGATCGAAGATCTTGCTCAGGTGATCCGGCGGGATACCCATGCCGTTGTCGGAGACCTCCACGTGGATGGAGGAGTTTTCAGTCTCCGTGGCAAGGGTGAGTTCGCCTCCGCCCGGCATGGCGTCGCGGGCGTTCATGATGAGGTTCATGAAGACCTGTTGCAGCTTGCCGGCGTTTCCGTAAAGCGGAGGCACCGAGGTCGAGAGCTGGGTATTGAGGGTAATCTTGGACGCCCGCAGCATGGGCTCAACCAGCGATACGGTCTCGCGGATCAGCCGGTTCAAATCCAGCTCCGCATACTCGCTGCCGCTGACGCGCGAGAACTTCAGAAGGCTGTTGACAATTTCGGAAGCGCGGAACGATTGCTTGACGATCTTCTCCACCGTCCGCCGGCTCTGATCCTCCAGGGGCATCTGCTTGAAAAGCACCTGGGCCTGAGAGGAAATCACCGCCAGAGGAGTATTGACCTCGTGGGCCACTCCCGCCGCCAGCAAGCCGATCGAGGAGAGCTTCTCGGCCTGGATGAGCTGGTCCTCCAGGTTCACGCGCTCCGTGATGTCGTTGAAGATGAGCAGGCGCCCGATGACCTGTTCGTCCTTCCCGATCAGGGGTGTCGTGGAAAGGTTGACGATCAGGCGCCGCTCGTCGGGCGTGCGCAGGCCGAATTTGTAAAGGCTCATGGTGCGGTGCGGCTCGTTGGCAGGTGGAAGCTCCGCCAGCAGTTCGGGCGGGAAAATCGACTCCAGCCTCGCCCCCACCGCCTCGGCGCGCGTCAGGCCGTAAAGCTTCTCCAGGGCGGAATTCCATCCGGTGACCCGATGTTCCAGGTCGCAGGCTAGCACCCCGACACTAATCGACTCGATGATGCTCTCGCTGAAGTCCCGCAGCTCCTGGTACTGCAGCGCCTTCTGCTCCAACGATTCATAGAGGCGAGCGTTCTCGAGGGCGACGGCCAGGTAGCTGGCCATGGTCAGCAACAGGTCGATGTCTTCACTGGAGAGAAAGTCGCCCTTGCTCGTCCGGCCCAGAGCCAAGTAGCCGAGCGTCCGGTCTTTCATTTTGAAGGGCAGGTAATAGTGCAGGTCCAGGCGCTCGAGGGTGGACTGGACCTCAGGCGGGTAGCCCCAGACGTGCCTCACACTCTCGAAGAACAGATACCCTTTCTGTAGTTCGGGCCGGTCCGGTTCAAGGAAGGTCAGGTCATAGGGCCCCGCGGCCGAGATCCCGCGGGACTTGGTCAGGCGGAAGCCGTTCCCCTCCGCCTGGAGAAAGATGGCGACACGGTCTACACCCAGCGTCTCCGCCAGGCGACCGGCGACCTTGTCAAGCAGGCGATCAACGTGCCGTTCGGAGGTCAGTTCGCGAGCAAAGGTCAAAAGCGTGCGCCGATAGTCGTACCTCTCGCGATTCAGCAACCTGTCCAGCCGCGCCTGGATCCAGTTGACGATCGGTTGGAACAGAAAGGCGGCGATGACGATGGCCAGGATCCATCCGCCGCGGCTGGTGGTCGGGAAGCTCGTCCGAAAAACGTCCGCGAAAAGCGCGATCAGTCCGAAGGAGAGCCCGACGATGGCCGCCGTCGCCAGCGTATACGCGAGCCCGCGCTGAAAGATAATGTCCACATCCATCAGCCGGTAGCGCACGATGGCGTATCCAAAAGTGAGCGGCAGCAGGATCAGCGCCAGCGCCGAGAGCTTCATCCACGGAGTCGGAATGAAACCCAGGACGTAGGGCAGGAGGTAGAGGGCCGCGAAAGGCCCGATGGAGAGGAACGTGCCCCGTGTCAGCCACTTGAGCTGCTGCTTGATGAGCGGGACCTCGGTACGACGGTAGTTGCGGAGCAACCAGAAGGCCCCGGCCAGGAAATACACGGCCAAGTACAACAGTTCCACGCGGTCAATCACCCAGCGAGTGAGCAGCAGGGGCAGCGACCAGAGCAGCACGCCCGTGGCGATCATGACGTGCACGGCGAGAAGAAGTGCCCCGGGAAGATAGACGAACACGGCGCGTACCGGCCGCGCGTGCAGGAATTCCGGCCGCTCCGGAAAACTCAGGCAAAAATGCAGAAACAGTGCGGGTTGCAGGATGAGCGCGATGACGTTCAGCCAGTAGATGGTCCAATCGAACAGGTTCAGCTTGCCGGTGTAAGAAAACGTGTAGAGGACGAACGAGGTCAGGCAGAAAACATAAAAGTGCAGAGACTTGGGAGCGGTCCACCGCCGCACCAGGATGAACGTTCCGATGAGGAGATAAATGAGACCGACGAGCTCAAGGTAGTGGCGGAGCGAGCGAGGGTTGTTCTGCGGCGCAACGACAAGTTCGGTCCGGAACTTCTGTCCGTTGCGCACCAGATCATACGTCGCCTTCGACCAAATGCCGCTTTGAAAAACCTCGCGGGCGGCATCGACGGCGTGGCGGATGGGGACGCCGTTGATCCCCTCCAGCTTGTCGCCTTGGGCGATACCGGCGTGTTGGGCGGGACTGTCCTGCGCGACCATCCACGCGGCAACGCCCTGGGCGGTATCCACCCACGAAACGCCATCGTCCGGAAGCTGGTAGATCCGGCGCTGCTCAAAATTCAGAACTCCAAACACCAGCAGGGCCAGACTCAGCAGAGCCAGAAAGACGGTCGTGAACCGGAAGGGGAGTGTCGTCCTCATCCTAGTGATTCACATCAATTCGAAAGGACACACAACACCGCATAACCTCACAGCAACTTTCCTTCCAGTACTTGAAGGAATCTAGGCTTGTAAGCCTCATGTTTTGAATCAATTGGGAGAGTGCGTCGAGCATACAATTCGATCATACGGAATTTCAAATATCGCCTCCCGATTTTTGTAAATAGCCGTCGCGCCTTGCGCCTTATCGGGTGACTTGGACTTGTGGGCTTGGTCTTTCATGGGGTGGTGCCTGGCCCGGGAGCCTCACGATGGTACCCCTCGAATTACTAAAACTGGACCGAAAAGCCGCCCCGGAAGCTGCGGCACACGGGCGTCAACACGAGGGTGTCCTCGCCGGATTGGGAAGCCGGTGTATAACCCTGGGCGAACAGGTTGCGAAAGTCGGCCAAAGCCTCGATTTTGGCGGGGAGGAAGGCAAGGTTGGGAAGGGGTTGTCGAATCTGAATTCCCAGGTAGGGCTGGATCTCCATACTGGCCTGTCCGTAAGGATCAACTTCGGTGACCCGACCCGCAGGCATCCACTCATAAGAGGTGGTAATCCGCGTCCTGGTGACCGGAAGGCGGGCCGCGATCCTGCCGCCGATGATCTGTGTCCGACGAGTGCGGAGTAAGAAACGCAGATCGCTGGCGGGGCCCGGCACCGGATGCTCTCGGAATTCAGCGGCCAGAGCGTCGCCCATGGCATAGAGGGCGGCCACCTGGACGTTGCCACCCAAGCTGCGCGTGAACGCCGCACGCACACCGGACGAACTGAAATTACCCGCGTTCAGCGTCACGCCATTGCCGGCAGGATTCGGCAAGAAGTTCCCGGCCAAGCCCCCCAGAACCCCCGCACCGCCAAATCCCCACACCGCGGCATTCTCCAGAAGGTCGCGGTAAGCGGCGAATTCGACCCGCGAGTCCCTGCTCAGGCGCCGCTGGTAGCTGGCTTCCGTGTGGTTCAATTGCTCGAGCCGCGGGCGAGATCCGCGCATCGTGACGCGCGGAAAGGCTGTCAGAACGCCGATGCGCTCGAGCAGGGAGCCGTCGGCATCGACGCGGACAGCCCCGTAGCGCACCGCGAAAAGGTTGGAAGGTGTGGGCTGGTACTCCAGCTTGGCGCTGGGGCTTGAGGAAAAAACATCCTGACCCGCGTTGAGGTAGTCAACTTCAAACCCCGCCGAGACGGTCACCGATGGGGAGATTCGCCGCGTCTGGCCGTAACTGGCAACCAGGCCCTGCGCGCGCGTGAAGCCCTCGCGGCCGTCTCCCAAGGGGAGCAGCAGCCCCTCGGAAAAATCCAACTGGTGAACGACCAGTGTCAATTCCTGCGGGTCGCCTTTCAGGGCGTCCTTCCTCAACATCGCGGCCAGCGTGGAAGACTGGGGGCCGCCCGTTCCCATCGACCCCGCCACCAGCAGGTCCGTATCCGCGGTGAGCGGTCGCAGATAGGCGAGTACACTACCCATTCCCGGGTCACCCGCCAGGGCTTTGCGCCGTGTTGCGCCCGGCATCATCGCAACCAATCGCTGGCCGGAGGGCAATGGCGGTTTGGAGGCGTTGGACTTCCCTCGCTTCGAGGATTCCCGGTAACGGAGCACGGGGCGCGTCGAGGCAGAAGTCCTCAACACCCATTTCCAGTCATCACCCCAGTTCGACACATTCCCGGAGGGAACGCGCAGCAGGAGGGGCGACAGTAACTCGCTCAAAACGAAGTTCTGCTCAACGCTCCCTCCGGCCTCCACGCGAATGCCGTTGCGCATCACGGGAAGGCGCGTGGCGGAAGTGACCTTGAGGGAATACCAGCCCGGAACAAGGCGTTCGATGGCGAACCTGCCGTGGGCGTCCGTAATCACCCGTTCCGCCGCGCTCCCCACCGGTTGAAAGGCGCTAAACAGCGGCCCGACGATGACCACCGTCGCCCCCATTAGGGGATTGCCTTGGGCGTCCGACACGGACCCGTCAATGCGGCCGTAGTTCGCCGCTCGTGCCCCAAGTGGAAACAGCAAAGGCAGGGCGAGGCCGCCCGCGCACAGGATGCCCAGCATCCATTTTCGTGACTGCGAAAGGTTCTTCATTCACCGAACCTCTGGTGTTCTCTCTTCCCGGCCACCCGGGGTACCGCGCGGATCGTCAGCGCAACTCGAAACTCGCTTCCGGCGAGACCGTCTGGTTCTTGACCTTGTCCGTAACCTTGATCTGGACAGTGTACTTGCCGGGCGGGAGCGACTTCAGCGGCATGGTTTTCTGCAGCGTCATCTGCTGCGCCGAGTTGGCGATCTCCCCCGCGTGCTCCACCGTGGTCAACAGCGCCTTTCCATCCTTGAGGATTTCGTATTGGATGTCCGCCGACGGCCGGTGCGTCTTCGGATCGAGGCTCAGATTATAAACCTGCATGTAGATGCCGAGATTCTGG
>JAIQGB010000181.1 GCA_020072905.1 Terriglobia bacterium
CGCTTTTTCCCAAGTCAGCACGCCGGCGCTCTATGTGACCGACGCCGTCGTGCTGGGGGCCTTGGGCTACCTGCTCTACCGGCGACTGAGCGACCCACAGGTCCGCTATCTCTCGCTCGCCAGCGACTATTTCCCTCTGTTCCTGCTCCTCGGGCTGGGGACCTCGGGCGTTCTAATGCGCTACTTCACGAGGATCGATGTCATCGCCGTTAAGCAACTCGCCCTCGGCCTGGCAACCCTCACGCCCGTCGTTCCGACGGCGCTTGGCCCACTATTTTTCGTGCACTTGACCCTCCTCAGCGCGCTCGTCGCCTATTTTCCTTTCAGCAAGCTGGTACACATGCCCGGGGTGTTTCTCAGCCCGACGAGGAACCTAGCCAATAACAACCGGATGAAGCGGCACATTAACCCGTGGAACTACCCGGTTAACGTCCACACCTATCAGGAGTGGGAGGAAGAGTTTCGGGAGAAGATCGCGGCAGCCGGCTTGCCTTTTGAGGGCGGATAAAGTATGGCCGAACAAACCCCCAGCTCCGCGCAACTCGTGCAGATCGATTACCGGCCCCCCCGCCGGGATTGGACGGCGCCGGAGACCGTGTTCCGCAAAGGAACCTTTTGCTATGCCGCCACACCGAAAAGCCTTCAGTACCTCGGCTCCCCCAACCCCCGCGTGTGGCAGCCCTATCAGCCGGACTGGAAACTGCCGCCGGACTGGAAGCAGATTGTCCTCGACGGAATGAAGGACCGGCTGAAGAAGTTCCGGTCCTTCCGATTGTTCATGGATATCTGCGTCCGTTGTGGAGCCTGCGCGGACAAATGTCAATTCTACATTGGTTCGGGCGACCCCAAGAATATGCCGGTCCTCCGGGCGGAGCTCATCCGTTCGGTGTACCGCCGCTACTTCACGCTGTCGGGACGCCTGTTCGGGAGGCTGGCCGGAGCGCGCGACTTGACCGAGGACGTGCTCAAGGAGTGGTTCTATTACTTCTATCAGTGCACGGAATGTCGGCGCTGCTCGGTTTATTGCCCTTTCGGCATCGACACCGCGGAAGTGACCATGATCGCCAGGGAGTTGCTCAACCTCGTGGGCTGCAACATCAACTGGGTCATGGAGCCGGTGGCGAACTGCCAGCGCACGGGAAACCACCTCGGCGTCCAACCTCACACCTTCGCGGACAGCATCGGTTTTGCCGTGGATGACCTGAAAGATATCACCGGCGTGCGGGTCGAGGCGCCGATCAACCGCAAAGGGGCCGAGGTCCTCTTCGTGATGCCCTCGGCGGACTATTTCGCCTCTCCGCATTACTACACACTGCTGGGGTATCTTCAGTTGTTCCACGAGATCGGGCTCGACTACACGCTCAGCGCCTATGCTTCCGAGGGAGGAAACTTCGGCCTCTTCGGCTCTCACGAACTCATGAAGCAGTTGAACACCAAGATCTACGCGGAAGCCAAGCGGCTGGGGGTGAAGTGGATTCTGGGCGGGGAGTGCGGCCACATGTGGCGCGTGCTCCACCAATACATGGACACCATGAATGGGCCGGCGGATTTCCTGGAAGAGCCGGTTTCGCCCGTCACCGGCACGCGGTTCGAAAATGCGCGCTCCACGCGCATGGTCCACATCTGCGAGTTCACCGCCGACCTCCTCCATCACCACAAGCTCCAGCTCGAGCCCAGCCGGAATGATGGTTGGAAGGTGACCTTCCACGACTCGTGCAATCCCGCCCGCGCAATGGGCCTGCTCGAGGAACCGCGCTACATCTTGCGGCAGGTGTGCAAGCACTTTTACGAAATGCCTGAGAACACCATTCGCGAGCACACGTTCTGCTGTAGGAGCGGCGCGGGCCTCGGTAACGATGAGAACCTCGAAATGCGCTTGCGGGGCGGATTTCCGCGCGCCAATGCGGTGAAATACGTGAAGGAGAAATATGGGGTCAATCTCCTGACGTGCATTTGCGCCATCGACAAGGCCACTCTGCCTCCGCTGCTCGAGTACTGGGTAAAGGGAGTGGAAGTTGCCGGCGTCCACGAGTTGCTGGGAAACGCGCTGGTCATGAAGGACGAAAAGCACAGGACCACGGACTTGCGCGGCGAGCCGTTCCCCGGGAAGGAGGCGGAAGTCGGTGCGTGACCGAAATCTGATCGTCGCCGGCCTCGTCGCTTTCCTCGCCCTGCTCACCTTTCCGGTCTGGTACAACCGGGCCGCGGGTACGACCTCCCGCCCGCCCGAGCTGAAACTGCCCGCCAGGGAAAAGCAGTGCGTTGCGCCCGTCAGCTACATGAGGAATTCGCACATGCAGTTGCTGATCCGCTGGCGGGAAGAGGCGGTTCGCCAGGACGTGCGAACGTTCACGGCCGCTGACGGAAGAACTTACAGAATCAGCCTGACCGGGACCTGCCTGAATTGCCACAGCAAACCGGATTTCTGCGACCGCTGCCACAACTATGCGGCGGTGAAGCCCGCTTGCTGGGACTGCCATCTGGACCCCGGCCAGATTCAGAAGGCAAGAGGGACGGAATATGCGCATCGATAGGAGGACTCTCCTGCGCCTGGCGGGGGTCTCCCTCCTGGCGGGGGCGGGAAGAAAGGTCGCCAGTGCCCTGGCTGCCGTCGTCGGGTCGGGGCCGTCCGCTGCGCCGCCTCCGGCCCGCCGCTGGGCGATGGTGATCGATCTGCCGAAGTGCCTGAAGGACGAGAGTTGCACCAAATGCATCGCCGCTTGCCATCGCGCCCACAACGTCCCCCTCATTTCGGACCCCCGGCACGAAGTGAAGTGGATCTGGAAGGCCTCCTTCGAGGATGCCTTTCCCTCGCAGGAAAGCACCTTAACCGCGCTGACCCTGCGTGGTAAGCAGGTTCCAGTGTTCTGCAACCACTGCGCAGACCCGCCTTGCGTGCGCGTCTGTCCCACCCAGGCCACCTGGAAGAGGCCGGACGGCATCGTGATGATGGATTGGCATCGCTGCATCGGCTGCCGATACTGCATGGTGGCCTGCCCTTACGGCTCGCGCAGCTTCAACTGGGTTGATCCGCGGCCCTATCTCGCGGAGTTGAATCCGGACTTTCCCACACGGACCAAGGGCGTCGTCGAGAAGTGCACCCTCTGTTACGAGCGGCTGGAGAAAGGTCAGCTGCCCGCTTGTGTCGAAGCGTGCACCCCGAAGGCGATGGCTTTTGGCGACCTGGACGACCCGAAAAGCGAAGTTCGGCGGCTGCTTGAAGCGCGCTACAGCATCCGGCGCAAGCCCGAACTCGGCACGCAGCCGGAGATCTACTATCTCGTTTGAGAAGCCTCTATGTTCATGTTTGAAAAGGCGGTCGTGGGAAGCAGGCGGTACTGGATATGGATCTCCTGCCTGCTGGCCGTCATCCTCATGGGCGTGGTCCCGTACTTCCGCCAACTCACCTACGGTTTGGGTATCACCGGCATGAGCAGGGACGTGATCTGGGGGCTTTACATTGCGCAGTTCACTTTCCTGGTGGGTGTCGTGGTCGGCACCGGCCTTGCCGGGCTGGAAATGGCTGAGAACCTGGTAAATCGCGGCCTCAAGGTGACGATTCTGGAGATGCTCCCGCAAATCGCACCCGTGCTTGATCCAGAGATGTCTGAACGCGTGTGCCGTCATCTGGAGAGCCATCGTGTGGTCGTGCACGTAAGAGAACGAGTCAGCGGTTTTGAGGGCGATGCCGAAGGGGTCTGTCAAGTGAGGACGGAGTCGGGGACCGCTTTCCCTGCCGCTCTCGTTTTCCTGGGAATGGGGGTTCAGCCTGACACAACCTTGGCACAACGCGCCGGCCTCGAGATCGGCGCTACCGGGGGGATTCGCGTGGATGGCCCCCTGAGGACATCGGACTCCAGGATTTGGGCGGTGGGGGATGCCGTCCAAGTCGACGACGTGGTGACCGGTCTGCAGTGCGTTGTCCCGCTGGCGGGTCTCGCCAGCCGCCAGGGCCGAGTGGCGGCGGACTCGATCTGCGGGCGCGGGTCCAAGTTTCGCGGCACGCAGGCAACCGCTGTGTGCGGCTTCTTCGGCATGACCATTGCCGTGACCGGCGCTACACAGAAAACCTTGCGCCAGGCAGGTATCACCAATTATGACGTGGTGTACCTCCACCCGGACAGCCATGCCACCTATTACCCCGGGGCCCGTCCGATCCACCTCAAACTGATCTTCTCAACTCCCCAGGGGCGGATTTTGGGCGCTCAGGCCGTGGGAGAGGACGGAGTCGAAAAACGCATCGACGTCATTGCCATGGCTATTCAGAAACAGGCCACGGTATTCGACCTGGAAGAATGTGAACTTTGCTACGCGCCCCAGTATGGCGCGGCCCGGGATCCGGTGAACCTCGCAGGCATGGTCGCCGCCAACGTCCTGCGTGGGGATGTGAAGTTGGCTTCCTGGCCTCAGCTCGGGGAGACGCCGGCGCTCATTTTGGATGTGAGGGAACCGCACGAATACGCTGCGGATCACATCGAGGGCGCCGTCAATATGCCGCTGACCCAGTTGCGAAAAAGGTTGAGCGAGCTACCGCGGGAACGCGAGATCTGGACGAGTTGCGGCATGGGGGAGAGGTCCTACTACGCTTCCCGGATCCTGGTCCAAAACGGCTTTACGGTTCGCAACCTCTCTGGAGGCTATTTGACCTACTGGGGGTGGAATCCGTGAAGTGCCGTCGTCCATCCGCTCCGAATTTGGAACGCGCGGGTCGGGGCCTATCACTTTTGGGGCTTGTAGCGCCCCACGGCGCACGAACCGGCGGAAGGCCCGCGAGGAAGCCAGGCTGCGCAGCATCCGGCTGCGTTGGCCGCGGGGGAGAGAGCCGGCGAACAAGGCTTCCCGTTTTCGACCCAGGTGTTCGACCCAAAAGCTGTAGGTCCGACCAAACTGCTGCTCGAGTTCCTTGCGCAGACGGTGCGCCAGCTCCGGACTGCGCCCGCCGGTCGAGATAGCAATTTGGAAGTTCCCGCGCCGAACCACGGCGGGATAGTAAAAGTCGCAGCTCTTCGGGTCATCGACGGCATTGCACAGCACGCCGCGCCTGCGAGCCTGCTCGAAGACTTGTTTGTTGACGGAGGAGGATGAAGTTGCGACAACGACCAACAGCATTCCATCGAGGTCGCGCGCTGTGAACTTCCGCCGAAGCCAAACGATCTTTTTCTCACGCGCCAGCCGCGCGACGCCGGGTGTGGCCTGGGGAGATACAACGCGCACTTGCGCGCCAGCTTGGATCAGGCTTTGCAGTTTGCTCTGTCCGACCCGGCCCGCCCCGACCACAAGGCACGGCCTCCCGTGGAGCTTGAGGAAGATCGGAAACAGGGGCGCGTCTGCTCTGCGTTTAACTTTCGGAGCGTTTTTGCCAGCCTTGCCGATCATCGGGAAGAAAAGCCGGTCAATCAAGCCTGTGGAGGGTTTCCGGCTCTCCGCATCCGCGGGCATCGCCGGAGAGGGAACGACCCGAGTCAAGATCCTTGCGGGAAATGAAAGATTCAGCCGCTACCTCTAGCCTATGAATCATTTGAAGTCCAACTGCTGTCCTTCGCACCCCCGGCTTTCGGGGTCACTCGGATGCGGCTTTACATGCTATCACACCCGCCAGCGCACGGGCTTCTCGGTTGAGGAGTTTCGTCGGCGGGCAAGCCAGTTTTTGCTGCGGAGAAGAGCCGACGGGAACTCCCGGGCCGCGCTGAAAGGGGAAACGCATTGCCCCATCAGGGGCTGCCGGTTTACGCTGAATGCGGCGGGCTGATGCTCCTCGCGCAAGGCCTTGTGTGGCGCGGGCAGAGATTCAGTGTGGCGGGGGTATTGCCGTGCGCGGTGGGGGTGTGTCCGCAACCGCAGGGCACGGCTATTCAGTCCTGTCGGTGGACAGACCCAACCCGTTCTTCCCCGTTGGGCTGAGCGTCTTTGGAGGATTACTTATGAGCAAATTGGTTCCACCTCATGGCAGTCCCTCGCTGCGGCCACTGCTTCTCGAAGGTTCGACGCGCGACGAGGAACTCAAGAGAGCGCGGCAAATGAAAAAGATCCCCATGACCAGCCGCGAAACCAGCGACCTGATCATGATGGGAATCGGCGCGTTCACTCCGCTCGACGGGTTTATGGGGAAAGAAGACTGGAAGGGATGCTGCCAGGATTACAACCTGCCCAGCAAGCAAGGGCTTTTCTGGCCAATCCCCATCACCCTGTCAACTACCGAGGACTTGGCCAAGTCGATCAACCTCGGGGAGGAAGTCGCCCTGTGGGACATTGAAACCGAGTCCATCATGGGGACGATGAAAGTCACCGGAAAGTACGGCATCGACAAGGAATATGAATGTAATCAAATCTTCCGGACCACCGACTCGGCACACCCCGGCGTCCAGAAGGTTATGGAGCAGGGGCCGGTGAACCTGGCGGGCCCGGTGAAAGTAATCTCGGAGTCTTACTATCCGGAGATGTTCAAGGGGATTTACCAGCGGCCCCACGAAGCGCGCAAGGTCTTCGAGGAACGCGGCTGGAACACGGTGGCGGCGCTGCAACTTCGCAATCCCATGCACGGTTCGCACGCTTATTTGGCCTGGATTGCCATCGAGGTCTGCGACGGTGTTTATGTTCACCAGCTCGTCGGCAAGCTCAAGCCCGGCGATATTCCGGCCGAGGTGCGGGTGAAAGCCATCGACGCGCTCGTCAACAAATACTTCCGGCGAGGCCGCGTGGTGCAAGGCGGCTATCCGATGGAAATGCGTTACGCCGGTCCCCGCGAGGCCCTTCTCCACGCCGTTTTCCGGCAGAACTACGGATGCTCGCACCTGATCGTGGGGCGCGACCACGCGGGCGTGGGCGATTATTACGGGCCCTTCGATGCGCAGAAGATCTTCAACGAGATTCCCAACAATGCGCTGGCGCTGCGGCCGCTCTGCATGGACTGGACGTTCTACTGCTACGAGTGCGGCAGCATGGCCTCGATGAAAACCTGCCCTCACGAGAGCAAAGCGGTCATCGACGAAAACGGTGCCTACAAGGGCGGAGCGCGACTCTTGCTCTCGGGCACGATGCTCCGCAAACTCATGAGCGAAGGCAAACCTGTGCCCTCGGAGTTCTCCAAGCCCGAGGTCATCGCGATTCTGAAGGCGCATTACGACAGCCTCGAAGAGAAGGTGGAGGTGAAACTCCACAAGTTCGCCACGGGAGACGTGAAGAAATAGGACCGACCGCTTGCCCGGGGGGCCGAAAGCTCCCCGGGGAAGGTTCCGCTACTTTCCGGAGAAGGATAATGCCAGCCAGAGCAAGCAAGTAGCGCGGACCTCCGCTTTTGAGGTCCGCGGCTTTGCGTGCCGGGGAATGATGCCGACGGCTCAAATTCGAGTGTCTTAGCGGATGTTCATCAGGCGCATGCACCGGGGCACAGATGACTTGCCCGCGATCGGGAAGAAACACCCAGGCGGTCAAATCGAAGGGATGCATCAAGCGCGCCCGGTGGAAGGCGAGCGCCAGCCAGTGGAAACCGGCCTCCGCGAGCTGGGCGCGCGCTTGGAGCCGGCGCACGGTGATGAAGAAATATCGGTCCGCAAGAAATAGGCGGCGCACCCGCGACACGGCGCTAGAATACGACAGGTTGAACGCGATGGCTAGATCAGAGCCGCGGACCTCAAGGGCGGAGGTCCGCGCTACTCGCTCGCTTTTCTCCGGGGCGGGTCGGGGGGAGAGCCGCCAGGTGGCGAAAGGGGTTTGGCAGATCACAGTTTCGGAACGGGAACGGGCGAGAACGCAGCTTTCGCGCCCACCCCAGAACCGCACTACCGCCCGAGGGTGACCAGACTCACAGCGCAACCTCGGGACCCACGGAATCATTGCGAAGAATAGGAACGAAGGGGCCTTCCGCTAAGGGTGTGCGCGGCCTCTAACCAGCCCTCCACCAGGGTGGGATGGGCGTGGACCGTCGCACACATTTCCTGGGATGTCAGTTCGCCGCGCAAGGATGCGGAAGAAAGCTCGGCATCGACGACTCATCGCCGGTGGCGATAATCGTCCTCGCCGCGCCGATCACGAGCGGGGAGTCGCCTGATTCACCCTCGGCATTGACCACGATGCGGTTCCGATTGACAAACGAGGCTGTCCCTTTGCAGACTCTTATCCCGTTGCTCACCATCAGGCGCTGGACGCCATTCCGCAGCTTTCCGACCACTTGCTCCATGCGCGACCTCATCGCGGCATAATCGTAGGAAATCCCTTCCGCTCGTAATCCCATTTCCTCCACGGAACTCCTTCGGGCAAACAGGTCGGAAGAACTCATGAGGGTTTTGGTGGGAATGCATCCCCAGTTGAGGCA
>JAIQGB010000182.1 GCA_020072905.1 Terriglobia bacterium
GTGCGCACGCCCCACGTCGCCTGGGGGAAACCATCACCCGGCGCGCCGGTGCGTGCGTTTATCGTCCCCAGTGTGAGCGAAGGTCGGACGCTCGTCGAACTTGCCGAGCGCATGGACCTCACTTACGACACGGTGATGATTGACGAAGCTTGGGACGTGAATACCTGGACGGTGGGCACCGACGAGAACTACGAGGCGCGGAACTACAAGCTCGTTTACAAATATCTTGAAGAGGATCTGACCAAACCCACTCCGTACGACGTGATCGTTCTTCCCAGCCTGCACGGCTGGAACCGCCTTCCCGCCGCGGTGCGCGAGGCGATCCGTCGGCGCGTCGAGCAGGGAGCCGGACTGGTGCTGATTCATCCCACGACGGGAATTCCGGCGCCCGACGATCCGCCTTATGTGCGCCCGATGAACGATTTTGCACCTGAAGCCGAGGTCGCGCCCGGAGAAGACTTGTGGGAGTTGTCGCCGCTGGTCGGCGTTCTCTCCGACCGGTTGAATTCGCAGGGCCACCGCGAAATCCGTCCGGATGCCATCGCCCCCGGTCCGTGGAAGAGTGTGGCGGGCAGCCCCATCACCACGAACGTCGCGTTCGCATCCTTCCCGACTGATTTCCTGAAGCACTATCGGTATCAACTGGGCAAGGATTCCACGGCGCTCGTGGCAGGTCCCGACGGTGAACCCATCATTGCCACCAAGATGTTCGGCAAGGGCCGCGTGGTTGCTCTCGGATACGTCAACACCGGCCTTTCGCCGATGATCGACTGGAAAATCCTCGGGCAGCGCGACTACCGCTGGTGGGAGTACTTCTATTCGCTCTTGTGCCGGTCGATCCTCTGGGCCGCGCAACGTGAGCCGGAATTAAAGCTCAGGCCCATGGTGGTTTCCGGGGGCAAGGAAGGCCGGAAGAGACTCCTGATTCAGTTGGAGAACCACTCCCCGATCACCCGGGCCGACATCATGGCCAATGTGTTCAACGAGTGGGGAGAGCCCGAAGGGACCACGGGGCAGTCGCTCACGCTGAAGAAGGATTTCGACGCCTCCGCTCTCGACCTGCCTGCACGCTTGGCGGCCGGGCGGCATTACGTGGACGTGATTTTGCAGGCGGGAGGAAAACACTACGATTGGGGCACCGCTACCGTTGACCTGCCCCAGTCTGATGAGATCCTTTCTGTTCAATCCGACCGGCAGTTCTACACGCGCGGTGACAAGCTCGTGGTGAGTTTCGAAACGCGTTCCAGAAAGCCGGGCAAGTGGCTCGCCGAATTGTTCGACAACCGCGGCAGGTTGATCGGTCGGCAAGCGTCCGGCGCAACTTCCACTGCGGCCTCGCCATCGCACGCCGAACTGGTCGTGGGGAACTACACCACGAACATCGGTTGGGTCCGCGTGACGCTTCTCAACGCCGACGGAAGCCGCAAGATCGACCACAAGCAGGTGCGCGTCAATTTTCAGAGCCTCGACCGCGACTTCGGCGCCTACGAATTCATCATGCCCTGGTACGGCCCGCCGTCCTATCAACCCTGGACGCCCACGCTCGACGAGCAATTCCGCAAGTTCGGCGTCACCGTGGTCGAAGATCCCACGCGGAATTTCGAATTGATCCGGCAGGTTCACACGCCCGGCTTCGGGGTCTACTGGCACTACCGGCAGCAATACCTCGAGCAGAAGGACAAGTTTCTGGAGACGGGGGACAAGCGTTACCTCATCCGAGAACCCGATCTCGCCGATGACGCTTGGCTCGAGAAACTTCGCGGCCTCATGGGCGAGGACATGGAGAAGTACAAACCCTACCGGCCGCTCGCCTGGTATCTGGCCGACGAGTCATCGCTCACCGCTTACGGTGATCCGCTGGATTTTTCCTGGTCCGCGCCAACGCTCACCAAATTCCGGGTGTGGCTGAAGACTCGCTATCCGAGCCTGAGCTTGCTGAATGCCGAGTGGGATTCGAATTTCGCCGATTGGGACGACGTGCTGCCGCTCACCACGGCCGAGGCGCAGGCCAAGGGCAATTACGCCGGCTGGATGGACCACCGCACGTTTATGGAGGAGGTCTTCGCGAACGCCCTCCAGGCGGCCGCGGAGACTGTAAAGCAGGAAGACCCCAGCGGGCGGCCGAGCATCTCCGGCACGCAGGTGCCGGGGCCCTCCAACGCCCTCAACTGGTATCTCCTCGACCGCATCGTCGATTATCTCCAGCCCTATTCCGACGGTGACCAGGACGAGTTGCATCGTGTCATTAATCCCAGCCTGATCCTTACGGGCTTCACCGGCTACGAGCGCCACGGCCAAGAGCTGCGGCATGAACTCTGGCATCGGCTGTTCCACGGGCACATCGGCGCATCGCTCTTCTGGCACTACACGGCGCTTAACGCCGACCTCACGCTCACCGAGCAGGGCCGCGACCTCGCCGAGACCATCGGCGAATTCCGCGACGAAGGTCTGGCGCAGCTCCTGCGCGGCGCGGAGCGCGAAAACTGCGGCATTGCCGTGCACTACTCGCTTCTTTCCGTGCGCGGAAATTGGATCACCGACGGCCACATCACCCCGCACGAGCTTTCGAGCGGCGACCGGACTTCGGCGCACCTCCATCGCTTCGACGGGAATCGCCACGCCTGGCTCCAGGCGCTCGGGGACGCAGGCTATCAATTCGATTTCATCACCACGGAGCAGATCCACGCCGGCAAGCTCGCGGATTACCGCGTGCTGGTGCTGCCGGATTCGATTGCACTCTCGGATGCAGAGGCCGACGCCATCCGGAAGTTTGTCGAGCGCGGCGGCCTGCTGCTGACCGACGCCGAGACCGGCCTGATGGACGGCCACGCGCGCTGGCAGCCTGCCGGGCGGCTCGATGACGTCCTGGGCGTCCAGCGCCTCCGGGTGCGCTCCGCGCCTGATGAAACGCCAACCGCGAAATTCCGCGTGGCGCTGAGTGGCGGGACCGTGGAACTAGAAGTCCAAACCGCCAATCCCGGCCTTCGGCTCACCACGGGCCGCCCCGGGGCGGCGGGCGGCCTTAGCTCCGAAGCGGGCGATGCAAGCGAACCCCTGTTTCTGATTTCCAACCACTATGGCGCCGGTCGCGCCATCACCCTGAATTTCTGGATGAGCGATTACCTGCGGCTGCGCAAGACCGCGGCGCAGGATGCCTGGCTGGCGCTGTTGCGCGATTACCTCTTGCTCGCTGGGACCCAGCCCGTGGCGGATGTCCGCAAGGCCGGCGGCAGGCGGCTAACTTGCTCCGAGGTGGAGGAATTTCGCAAGGGCCCTGCCACCTTTCTGGCCATCTTGCCCAAGCAGGATTGCACCGACGCGGGAATGGTCACAGTGCATCTGGCTGCGCCCCAGTATGTTTACGATTTGCGGGCGCACCATCTGCTGGGGCGGATAACGCAGGCTGACGGCGGCATGGCACCCGGCGAGCCTTTGCTCTTTGCGATGCTCCCCACGCCCGTGGGCCGCCTGAGTGTTCTGCCCGCCGGCGGAACGGCTGGCGCCGCGCAGGTCCGGGCCGGCGATACGGTGCGATTCTCGGTCCGATTCGCGCCCCGCTCGCGAGCCGCGGGTTCATCCCAACCGGCGGCAGCGCAAGCCAACGGCAACCTTCCGCCCGCCGCAATCCACATCGAGGTGCGCAATCCGGCCGGAAGAGTCGTGGACTATTACGGCGCCAACCGTGCGCTCGCGAACGGCACAGCCGACTTCACCATCCCTTTGGCGTTCAACGACGTTCCCGGCACGTGGCGCGTGACGGCGCGCGAGCCCTATACGCACCAAACGGCGAGCGCCGCGTTCATCCTCAGCCGCTGAGCGGCCGGTTCATTCATAACGAAGATCGTTTGACGAGAGATTGGTCGCCCTGCCTTACCGCGATCCGGTCTCCGCGGCGGCGCGTTCGGGGACCGTGGCCGTCAACCCGAGGCCGGTCTCGGCGGCAGTGGGGTGGGTTTCGGCTTTCTCCGTCGGTCTGGGCTGTGGCGCGGTACTCCGCATCTCGCGCATGGCGACGAAGGGGGCGGAATAATCGTTGCGCGCGTTCCAGAAGAGGTATCCGATCCCGCCGTTTTCGCGAGCGATATTGACCTGCGTGAGGATATATCCGGGCGAATAGGTTCTGGTCCGCCAGGCGAACGCCTGCAGCCAGGGGCGCAACACCACGTCCGAGCCGGCGGTGACTTTGCGGAAGCGCTCCATGGAAGCGGAGATGAAATGCTCGGGCGCATCGCCCGGCCGCGCGAAGCCGTCCATACCGAAGAAGTGCGACGGGTAGACCATGGGCGAGAGCACGTCGCAGTGGCGCGCCATTTCCGTGATGTCCTGCCCGGTGTGCGCGAGATCCACGGGCCGCTGCCAGGCCATCACCCCAAAAACATCGAGCGACATGAGCACGCCGAGAGGATGGAGGTCCGCGTAGGCGCGCTTCAGGAAATCGCTGATGACCTGGGCGCGCGTCACCACGGGCTGCTCGGACTGAAGGTGGAACTGGGCATCCGCCTGATCGCCCTCGGCGGGGAAGCGGACGTAATCGAATTGAATCTCGTCCACGCCCGAGGCCACGGCCTGCTTGGCGAGCGCCAGGTTGTAGTCCTGGACCTCGCGGCGGGAGGGATCGGTCCAGACGAGTTTGCCGTTCTCGCGCCAGGGCTGCCCCGTGCGGCGCGAGTGCACCGCGAGTTCTGAGTGATGCTCGGCGATGTACGCATCGCGGAAAAGCGCGATGCGCGCAATGGCGTGCAGGGCCAGCCGGTGCAGGAAGCGAGTGAATTTCGGAAGGCTGCGGATGTAGGGCCGGCGAAGCTTGGGCGCCAGAGGGTCGTCGAACGTCATGCTGACGATGCCGTCCATGTCCTTCACGTC
Source organism: Terriglobia bacterium (assembly GCA_020072905.1). Lineage (GTDB taxonomy): Bacteria > Acidobacteriota > Terriglobia > UBA7540 > UBA7540 > JAIQGB01. Next base: position 4,864 of record JAIQGB010000182.1, read on the forward strand.
GAAAACGATGGCGTTCCCGCCCAGTGCTTTCCACTGCTTGATGATCTCCAGGCCCCGCGGCGAGCCGGCCATCAAGCCGGTCAGATAGATGGCGCGAATTTCGGCGGTCTTGGCAAAGGGGACGGGATGCTCGACGATAGGCTCCGTCTCGACCCCAGGAATGATGAGTTCCTGGCCAGGTCGGAGGTGCGTTCCGGCCCAGGCGGGATTAGCCCGGCGGACAGCGGCCTCCAGCTCTCCGCTCGTCATAAAGATCGTCTGCGCGAGATAGCGGTAGACGATCCCGCCGATGCTCTCGCCCGATTTCACCGTGTGGAGGATCGCCGGCGAGCCGGAGAAATCGGGGATAACGACGGGCGGCGCTTCGGCTTGACGCGGCAGGGAAGGCGGGCGCGGCGGAATCAAATCCGGCAGCGGAGACGGAATGGTCTGGATGGGCGCACGCCGCCACCGAGCCAGCAGCGCCGCGACAAGTCGCGTATGGTCGTCTTTGAGGTTGGGTCGCGGCAGGTAAATCAGAACGCTGGTGCCCAGGACGGTCAGAGCGAGAAGGGCAAAGCAGAAGCGGGTCCGGGCGTGGCCGAGCATCAAAGCACGTTTCCTAACCTACCCCGAAGCAATCTTAGCACGAGAATCGCATTGCGCAACCGGGATGGGGTGTAGGTCAGTTTGAAGATCGCCAGCAATTTCCCAGATGCAGACTTCAGGGGCATATGTCCCCACTTTCCGGTTGAGACCCTGCCAGTCAGGGCGCGGGGCCTCCAAGTCCCGGCGTTCCGCGGCGGTCGTTCCCTTCGTGGTGGCCGCAAGAGCTTACGGCGGGAAATTCATGCGGCGCAGGAGGTCCTGAAATCGCGGGTCGGAGCGCAGGGGGTCGAATGCGGGGTTCACTTTCAGCACATCCAGGTATGTGGCGTGTTCCGCGTAAGCCTTCTCCAGCCAAGTTAGTGCCTCCTGCTTGTCGCCCAGTCCCGCGTATACCTCTGCTACCGTTTCCGGCGGGAGATAGCTTCCCCTTGATGGATTCTTTAACTCGGCTAGGATCTTCAACGCCTCGCCTCTCCTACCTGCCACAGCGTAAACATATGCGAGAGCAAGATTTGAGGTCTGATCCTTTCCGGCCGAAAGATCCTGCGCCTTTCGAGACGCTGCAATGGCTTCGTCGTGCATCCCTTTTTGCGAGTAAACCAATGCCAAATAAATATGCGAATCGATGTCGTTTGGATCCAACTCGAGCGCCTTCCGCAATCCTTCCAGTGCTTGGTCATACTCGCGCGCCAAGTAGAGCACCAATCCCACGTTGGCGTTTATCCTGATGGAGAGCGGATCAAGCTCCCGAGCTTTTCTTATTTCTACGATAGCTTCCGCGTGCCGCCCTACGCCACTCAAAAAGAGGGCGTACAAATGGTGAGCGTTAGCATAGCCGGGGTTAAGTTCGATGGCGCGCTGAATTTCTCTCGCGCCGCCGGACCAGTCCCAGTCGTAGGACTGCAAAATCTGCGCCAATGAGGTGTGCGCTTCAGCAAGGCTGTCGTCGATCTCCAGCGCCCTCAGCGCTGCCGCCCTGGCTTTGGGGTAGCACTCTTCGGGCGGGCTAAACCCGTTGTCCGCCAGTATGCCATAGGAATCTGCCAAGCCGGCGTACGCCACCGCGTAGTTCGGGTCTTTGGCAATGGCCCCCTCGAAATACTGGATGCCTTTCTTCAGCCCTTCCTCGGTCCTCTTATTCCACTCGTACCGTCCCTTCAGGTAGAGCTCATGAGCCTCGGGGTTGACGGGACGAGCACTCGCCAACCGCGCTTGCTGCTGCGGTGTTAGCCTAATCTGGATTTCGGTGGTGATGTCCCGCGCCACCTCGCCCTGCAAAGCCAGGACATCGCGCAGGTCGCGCTCATAGGTTTCGGCCCACAGGTGCTTGTCGGTTGCGGCCTGAATCAACTGAGCCGTGATTCGCACCCGGTCGCCCGAGCGCATCACCGCACCTTCCACCCCCGCATCTACATTCAGTTCCCGCGCGATCTCCGGCAGTGTCTTGGCTGTCCCTTTGTAGTGCATCACCGAGGTCCGCGAAATCACTCGCAGCGCGCTGACCTTTCCGAGGTCGGTGATGAGCGCCTCGGTCATGCCGTCGGCAAAGTATTCCTGCTCGGGGTCGCGCGACAGATTTTCCAGCGGCAGCACGGCGATGGACCCGATTTTGAGCGGCACAGCCGCGCGCCCGAGCAGCCAGTCACGCAGGCCGGCGACGTTGAGGGCCATGAGCACAGCCAACATGGCCACCACCGCGGCGACCGACGCCGCCGCGACCCAATGTCGTTGTAGGGGTTCCCCCCTCTGGGTGCCCTCGGACGGGCGGGCGCGGGGGCCCGACCTTACATCCACCGGCGCTGCCGTGGAGACGTTCCGGTGGGGCGTGTCCTTGTCTGGGACGGCCCCTCCCACTGGCGCCAGAGGGTGTACCGCTTCCTGGTCTGACCCGCTCCCCCGGGTCGTCTCCACGGGCGCGATAAAACGGTAGCCCCGCCGGGGCAGCGTCTCGATGTAGCGGGGAGTGTCTGCGTCGTCCCCCAGCACGGTCCTGATCTGCTTGATGCAGTGATTCAGGCCTTGCTCAAAATCCACAAAGGTTTCGCTTTCCCAGAGTTGTTGGCAGATTTCCTCTCGGGTGACGAGTTGGCCGGGGTCGCTGGTCAACAAAGCGAGGACTTTGAAAGGTTGGGGCGGCAGATGGACGAGCATTCCTGCTTTGCGCAGCTCGCCCGTCCGGCGATCCAGTTCAAACACACCAAAGCGGAGAACCGATACTATGGGGACTCCCATGCCGGCCATGGCCACCTGGCGAGGGATCAGGTCGTCGGGTGCATTATACACCTGCCAAATTGTCAAGCAAGAGCGCGCAAGATGTTGGGAATTTGATCATACGGCGGGCTACCCCGAGGTGACACAGCACCTTAGCCGGTCAGTTCAAAATCAGCCAGAACCCAGACCCTGTCCATTGACCGCCGTTAGAGCTGGGAATATGTTGCCGCCACGCAAGCAAGTACTACCGTAGCTGCGGCGTCGTGGTAGCTGCCCACGCACGACATAGCGTCAGTTTGTTCTGTGACTTGGCGCAGCTTGGCAGACCTGCAACAAGGAGGAACCTATGAAGGTGCTAAACAGGAGAAGGTTGGGCAAGTACGGGAAGTTCAGCCTCGCGCTGGCAACGGTCGTTCTACTGTTCAGTAGCGTAGCCGTTGGCCAAACAACCTACACCGTTACCGATCTGGGCACGCTAGGCGGGACGTTTGGTTGTGCCATGGGTATCAACAACAAACACTGGGTGGAATTTATGGACACCCTGTCTGAGGAACAACTCCACGCTGGCCTGTGGATAGATGGACTGAACATAGACTTCGGCACATTCGGAGCGCCGAACCTCAACAGTAGTACC
>JAIQGB010000183.1 GCA_020072905.1 Terriglobia bacterium
ATCCGCTGGCGAGGCGGCGGATGGCCAGCGTTCACGACTTCGGCAAGGAAACCTTCATCGCGCACAGCATCAACTCACCGTATCGCCAGCAGGTGATCGACCTCTTCGCCCAACTCCACGCTCCGCTCCTGATCGGCATTGAACTGCCGACCGTCGAAACCATCAAGAAGTCCGTGCGCCTGGGCATCGGCATCGCCTTCGCGCCGCGCATGTGCCTGGAAGACGAACTGGCCCGCGGCGAACTGGTGGCCGTGCGCATCAAGGAAATGCGCATCCAGCGCGAGCTGCGCCTGGTCTATCGCCGCCACGCCCGGCTCTCCGCTGCCGCCCAGGCGTTCTTGCTGACCGCTCGAGAAATGGCCGTGGTGCAGGGATCGGGAATTAGGGATTAGGGATTAGGGATTAGGGGATCAGGAGCAGTCAGGAGTCAGGAGCCAGGAGTCAGCATGAAAAGACGCCGGACCGCGGGCTGGGTTCCGGCAGCCCGGTATTCGGGCATTTGGACCGACGGCGGGCATGAGGAATGCTCGGGCTTCGTGTCAGTGGCCAAAAATCGTCCAGTGGGGCAAAAAGGGACAATTCTTTGCCAAAATCCTCCCCAAATCCGGGCCATCGACACGCTCCACGAAGGACATTGTGTCCGAGTTAGCGCCGTGACTTTCCCTGGTATAGGTGCGCGAGGCTAGCTGCGGTTCTGCGGCATTTCACTTCAGGAATTGAGCAGCCGCACCCCATTGGCCCAGGGGCTGCGCCACCCTGCTCCCGACTCCTGACTTCTGGCTTCTGACTCCTGGATTCCTTATCGGACACTTGTCCTCTGCGGTCTGTGCGAACCCTCGGAGCGGCCAACCCAGCCACGCACGCGCAACCACGCGAAACCCAAAAAGCGTGCACGGTGACACGCTCTGGCAGTAAGATAGTGCAGATGATTAAGTCCGTAATAATGGCACTGGCGTGACACGGTGGTATCCTATGACCCGGGACCGCACACATGCCAAACCGCGGCATGTATGTGCGCCGCCCGCCAACTCAGAAAGGTATGACGATGAGCGAGAAAAGAGCACTTGCCGTTGATCCATACGCGCACCAACCTGAGGGGGAATGGAAGTTGCAGCGCCTGCAAGATGACAATGAAATGCTCTGTCGGGTTCTGAAGATGGAATCAGAGGCTGTTTTCGACGCGTCGGCCAAGTATGAGGGCCGGGAAGAAGCCTTATTCCGGTTTCTGTTCGCAATGCGTTTCCTTGACCGCGTAACTAGCGTTGAGCTAAAGGACGAGGCGTCCACCCTCAAAGTGCTTTCGGCGATTTTTGCCATTGAGGGAATCGCACCTTCGGACCTCGGAAACCGTGAGCGATTCGTGCAATTCCTCATGAGATACATGGACCAAAATGGCAAGCGGACGCTCCTCCAAAGCTACCTATTCACCCCGGCATACCCTCTCGGAGGAGAAACAGGCAGAGAACGACACCTGATGTTTGATGCGGCTTCAAAGGATGAAGCATTTCGAAAAGAGACGTTTTGGGACGCACTCCCGGAATATTGCGGCAGTGACCAGTATTCCAGCTGTTTTTGTTCGCGATGGCTAGTTGGCCAACCGGAGCGAGTTCTCGACGACTTCACGAGACTATTCGGGGAAAGGCTTTACGCAATGCGATGTGCGGTTGTCCATGACGCTACCCCAGTGGTTTTCGGCGGGATTCGCGACCAAAAACCCGATGACGCGGGTTTCTGGTCCTTCTCCGTGTGGGACGCTTATAGCGTCCAGGGTGGGCAATTCGTCACATACGAAACCAGACTTCTCGTGGGAGACACCGTGGGTATCCTCATGGAAGGGATTCGTCGTTGCTTTGAGGACGGTTCGCGCTTCTGACTAGCGGGGCGAAAGTTGGCCGTTCTCCTTACCTCACGAGGTTCTGGTCTCCGCATAAGGCATCCTTGCTTCACTCCACAATCTTGAAGTCAAGCACCCTCAACTCAACTTTCGGCGGGTGGCGCATACATCGCGCTCTTCGCGGCGTGTGCGAGTGCCTTTGCTTCCAGCAAGCGGCGCTCGCGGCCACGTGTCCCATTTAGATAAGGGCGCGCGTTTTGCCGGCGCGTTATCGTTCACCATAAACGGCATGTGGGAGGCACATGCACCAATTCAGGAGCCAGGCGAAAGCGACTCCGAATGCCGAAACTCGATCCCGCAGTCGTGATGGCGAAGCGCGGAGTTGCAGCGGGAGACTTGTCGGCGTAGGATTGGTTCCAGCACCGGGATTCAGCCGGCGCGTGAGGGCGGGCATGGACGAACTGCAACTTCTAAAACGCATCACCGTTAAGCCGGAGATCTTTGGGGGCAAGCCGATCATTCGAGGCCGTCGGCTGGCGGTGGAGCATGTCCTGGGGATGCTGGCCGCCGGGGACACCACCGAAGTCATCCTCGAACACTATCCCTGGCTGGAACGTGAGGACATCCAAGCCTGCTTGGTCTACGCGCGACGAATCGCCGCCAACGAACGCATCGAACCACTCTCCATTGAGGTCGGTTCTTGAAGGTTCTCCTGGACGCGTGCGTCAGTCCCCAAGCCAAAACTGAACTCGAAGCTGCCGGGCACGACGTGGTATGGGCCGGGGACTGGACCCCTGATCCCGGCGACGAGGAAATCCTTGTCCGGGCGAAGGACCAAGGGCGCGTCGTAGTAACCATTGACAAGGATTTTGGGGAGCTGGCTGTCCTGCGAGGGTTTCCTCATTGCGGCATTGTGCGCCTGGTCAGCTTCCGCGCCGCACACCAGGGGCGCGCATGTCTGCAAATCCTGGCGGGTTATTCCGAAGAACTCTCTCGGAGCGCCATCATCACCGCCGAGCCGGGGCAAATCAGAATCCGACAACACGCGGAGTAGCGCGTGGTCGCGGGTGGCGCGTTTCCAACCGCGGGCTCTTCCTGCGGTCACCCCTCGATTCCTTCCTTGACCAGGAGGAGAGTTCGAGAACCCTGGGTCAATCGAAGGAGCGGATCAAGCGCGCGCACCACTCTGTACAACCCTGCTGCCTGTGACACAAGCCGCGGAGTTCCAGACCAACTCTCCGCGGCTCCGCGCCCACGCTGCAGTGCCCCGCTTACGGCTTAGGAGGAGTGAGGGAAGCGCGGCCTCGTTCTTCGAACCCATCCAAGCGTGACAGGAAGGCCCCATAGACGAAGCCGATTTCCTCGACGGCCTCGACGCCGAGCTTGTCCGTGGGCTTGCGCCGGGTTACCTGAGCATTGACCTTGTCGAAATAGATCCGGGTAAGCGTAGCGGCGGCTGCTTCCTTGCTCATGGGTCCTCCAGGAAAGAAATTCGGTCGCCTGAGTCTAGCACGAAACTCCTAGCCTTCCCTCCCCGCGGACACGGAGTATTACTTCTGCGCGGCACAGGCCGCCGTGCTAACATCACGCGCGCGATGGCGCACCAACCAGGAGGAAACTCCGGCGGCCGAGGCCAGGTGCCGCACGGAAAGGAGGCAATTCCTATGACCAGCAATCATAAAATCATCGAAAAGGCGATTGCGCACGCCCTGTCAGGGGAAGGCGCACATGTGGCGGCGCAGAATGTGTTTGCGGGCCTGGACTGGAAGCTCGCCGGCACGCGGCCCGAGGGCGCACCGCACACGGTCTTTCAACTCCTGGGCCACATCACATACTGGCAGGACTGGGTTGTGAGGTGGCTGGACGGGGAGGACCCGCCGATTCCCAAGCACGCGTCGGGCGGCTGGCCGGGCAGTCCCGCGCCGGCAAGTGCGAAAGAATGGCAGCGGGCGGTGCGAGATTTCCGCAGCGGACTCGGCAAGCTCCAGCTTCAATCGCGAGGGCCAGACCTTCTCACCAAGCGGGGGAAGCACACCCGCCTCGGAATGCTCCACGCTATCGCCTCGCACAACAGCTATCACCTTGGGCAAGTTGTCGTGCTGAGGCAGATACTGGGCGCCTGGCCGCCACCTTCCGGCGGGGTCACATGGTAGCCTGCCGTTTGTTGCGGAAAGTTGTAATGTAACTCTGCGGTAGTTTTCTGTCGCCGAACCAGAAAGCCGCGGATGGAGAGAACAAATCCGCACTATCCACTTCAAGTCACGGAGCGAACCCTTGAACGATACGGAAAAGTTGGAACGCATCGCGCAACTTCTCGAGGAGGTCCGCGACAATCAAAAAGCCCAGCTCGAACGTCAGGCGGAATCGCTCTCCCTGCAAGAGGAACAGTTTCAGATTTTCCTCAAGCAGCACGAGAAGACGGCGCAGATTCAGGATCGAGCCGAGGCCATCCAGGAGAAAAGCAGCCAGCTCATCAACCGGGTCCGCAGGTTCGTCCCTCTCGCCATGGTCGTCATCGTCGTGATCATCATCTACCTTACGTGGCTGTTGTTGCGGTACTCGCGCTGAGAGCCGGTCGCGAAGAGTGGCGCGATTCACGCCGAGATGCCGGGGAGATGTGCGTCGGTTTCGGCCGCTGAGCACCGCACAAGCAGGGCGAATCACCGAACCGGTGCAAACACGGACGGGGCGTGCATCGCTTGTTGTAGAATAAGCAGACGGCGTCGGTACGCGCTGCGACCTTATGTCACGGAGTCCATCCTTGGGTATTTTGCTCTTTTTTGTGATCGCCCTCTCCATCCTCTATTTCAGTCACTACTTTCTCTATCTCTCCTTCGTCCATTTCTTCAGCGTAAGCGGCACCGGACGCAAGCTGGTGCTCGCCGTAATTCTCTTTCTCCTTCCCACCAGCTTCCTCGCGGTTGAAATCTTCGCGCGCCGGACAACGAATCCTGTCTTCACCTTTCTCTTCTTCTCCTCGACGCTCTGGCTGGGCGTAGGCCTGACGCTGATGGTTTTCTTCGCGCTGGCCTGGGGAGCGTGGGGAGCAACGAAAGCAGTCGCACATTCACCGAGTCCTGCCCTCTTCGGCGGGGTGGCGGTTGTGCTCGCCTGCCTGTATTCGGCCTACGGCGTGTGGAACGCCTACCATCCCCGCACGGAAGAATTCACCGTGAAGATCAAAAACCTTCCGCCGGATTGGCGCGGCAAAAAGATCGTGCAAATTTCCGACGTCCATCTGGGGCACATCCTGGGCGCGTCATTTCTCCAGGGCCTCGTCGAGGAATCCAACGCGCAGAACCCGGATATCGTGTTTATCACCGGCGACCTCTTTGACGGCGGCGATGGACGGCTCGACGAGCTGGTCCGTCCGCTCGATGGCCTCAAGGCCCCACTGGGGACTTACTTCATCACAGGGAATCACGAAATCTATCTGGGCGTCGACCGGGCTTACGCGGCGCTGAGAAAAACCCCGACGAGAATCCTGGATGATGAGATGGTGGTGATTGACGGCCTGCAGATTATCGGGGTGAGCTATCCGCAGCAGGGATTCTCCAAGGACGTCGCCGGAGTAATTCAAAAGCTCCCGGGCTTCAATCCGCACAACCCTTCCCTGCTCCTCTACCACAACCCGACCGGCGTCGCGCAAGCGAAAGAGGCGGGAATCAGCCTGCAACTGTCCGGGCACACGCACCATGGCCAGATCTTCCCCATCCAGATCATCTCGCGGCTGATTTACGGAAAGTATTACAACGGCCTGCACGTCGAAGGCGATTACACGATCTACACCTCGAGCGGCGCCGGCACCTGGGGCCCCACCATGCGCACCGGCAACCATCCCGAGATCGCCGTGATCCACCTCGAGCCCGCATAAACAGCTCGGCTGGAAAGGGAGGTTTATCTTAGATCACTTGAACCCGCATGTTAAGTGGAGGTTTAATTCAGCATGTTCCTGCCGCCGGCGCGCGACACCAGAACTGGTTCGGGCAAGAAACGCATCCAGCTAGTCGCGGACGCCAAGCAACTGGCTTAAGGAGATTGGGATGGAATGGCTCGACTGGCTACCAGTGCTCGGCATTGTGCTTCTGGCAGGGACGGTGCTCTTCCTCAGAAGGAAGGCCAAACGGAAAGCTGCAATCGCGGTCGGCGACCGTATTGAGCAGCTGGCCGAACTGGCCGAAGGTTTCAACTTGGCGGGCGAGAACATTCAGCGTTACATCAGCGACCTAAAAAGGGCCTCCGAAGAGAACCGGCAACTTTTCCTCGACTCCATTCGCATGATTACTTCTGCGGTGGACGCCAAAGACCCGCGCACTAAGGGCCACTCAGGGCGAGTTGCGGACTACTCGGTAGCCATCGCTCGCCATTTGAAGCTTCCCGATGAAGAGGTCGAAAAGATACGCACCGGTGCGGAGCTCCACGACGTGGGCCTAAGTGGCATCGAAGACCGGATTCTGAAAAAGCCCAGCGCCCTGACAGAAGAGGAATCGGAAATCATGAAGCGGCACACCATCATAGGTTACGAGATGGTTCGCCAAATCAGGCAACTGAACGGAACCCTCCCCATCATCCGCTGGCATCACGAAAGGTTGGACGGCAAGGGATATCCCGACGGCATAGCTGGGGACGAAATTCCGTTAGGGGTGCGAATTGTGGCTGTTGCAGAGGCGTTTGATGCGATGACATCGGACCGGCCGTATCAAGCCGGGCGGTCATTTTCAGAGGCGCGAGACGAACTCCTGCGCCACTCTGGTACGCAGTTTGACCCCGAAGTCGTTAAGGTTTTCCTTTCCATTCCAGAAGAAACTTGGAAAATCCCACCGAGCGCATCCGGTTAGAGTATAAGTTGCCGTAGGCGTGATGGGCGCGGGTAGAATTCTCAAGAAAAGTCCGATGTCCCACTCCTGCGAAAACCCCACCAGGAAAACGCGCTCTTTGCCCATTTTCGCTAAGACCCACCCTAACCTGCCCTCGCCCCCCGAAAACCCGTGGATTCGGCTGCAAACGGGAACTCGGGCCATCCTGGGGGCTGAAAACTACCGCCCAGGAAAGCTGAAAACACCTGAACGACGGGAACTCTCGTACAGCCCAAAAATTCGCCAGGTTTCAAACCGACGGTTTCCAACGCGGTCATTGGGAATTCGGGGTAAGCCTCAAAGAAGCTCCTAAAATCAAACACCAGGAAAAATGCGGGCTTGATTGATATTCTGGGCTAACGACCAGTCCTCCACAAAACCATGTTTCGGCATGTCGGTAAGGCTTGGGCACGGCATTCTCGTTCAGGTCTGGTGCGGGTGTTTTCAGGGGGGTTTTGCAGTGCGTGTAAGTGTCTACTGAGCTAGCGTGCGGTGTGTGGAGCGCAAACGACCGCTGAACTTGCCAAGCGTGCGCATGAGACCAGGGGGGAACTCCCCGAACTTCACATGGCTCCATCCCCCGCCTGCCGTTTTCGGCGGACTAGGACAAGGATACGGGAATCTTTAGTGGGGTGGAGCAAACGGACGGCTAAAGCGGAGCCGCATGGTATCCGGGGTCGTCGTCATTTCCGGCCGCTTCCGAGGCCACCCACATGAGAAAGCGATGCGCGACCTGCACAATCATTCGCGTCCCCGAAGAGTCTTTGCTCTCCCGTCGTTGGCGTGACTTCAACGGGTTATTTGGTCGGCGTGCTGGCCCCGATCACTTCGGCTGGAAATAAGTGCGTGCTTCGGTGTTAGCAGAGACGGGAAGGGGCCGCTGACCTGCCCCCCGAAAACTGGACCGGCTGAAATGTGAGTTCTCCGGGGTATAAAAGCCCAAGGAGGACGAGCGATGAGGAAGAGCCGGTTCAATGAGGAGCAGATTATCGGGGTGTTGAAGGAAGGGGAAGCGGGTCTCGAGGTGGAAGAGATCTGCCGGAAGCACGGCATCTGTGCGCAGACCTACTACCGCTGGAAGGCGCGCGGGGACGTCGGCTGGCGCAGACCGTCGCTCTTAACGGTCTGCGATCTCGCGAAGCGCGCAGCAAGATGAAGTCACTACTCGACGAATCGCTCAAGAAGGGACTCGCCCAGCCTGAGTAGTCAACGTAGGGGAGCCCTTTGGGCTCCCGGGGAGGGCCGAGCCCTCCCCTACGGTCCGCAACCTACGCCGGCCGGATGTTCTGGTTCACCCGGAAAAAGTTTGACGGGTCGTACTTCTTCTTGATCGCCGCCAGGCGGTCGTAGTTCTCACGGAACGCGGCCTTCACGCGCTCCTGGCCTTCCTCCATCATAAAATTCACGTAGGCACCGCCCGCGGAATAGGGATGCAGCGCGTCGAAGTAATCCTTGCACCATTTCGTAATCTTGTCCTTGTTCGCCGGGTCGGGGTCCACGCCCACGATCACCAGCGCCCAAGTAGCGT